>CAMWTV010000058.1 GCA_947177215.1 uncultured Muribaculaceae bacterium | reverse complement strand
CCCCCCCCCCCCCCCCCCCCCCCCACCCCCCCCCCCCCCCCCCCCCCCCCCCCCGCGCCCCCCCCCCCGCCCCCACCCCCCCCCCCCCCCCCCCCGGAACTGGATTTCCACGAAAACGCCCGTGTGGTTGTGCACGGAACGCTGAACATATCAGGCACAGCCGAGAATCCGGTAAACATGACCGGACACCGCACCGGCTTTGTCGCAGCTTCGATCCCTTATGAGATCATGTCGGGCCAATGGGAGGGGATAGAGTTCACTCCGACATCGCGCGGCAATGTCATTGCCTATGCAAGCATACGCAACTCAACGTCAGGGCTTGTGCTGAACGGCGTTACGGCCGAAAACGGTTCTCCAGGCCTGACCCTTGTCAATTCGCAGGTGCGCAACACCAAGGGTTATGTGATCGATGCCTTCGCCAGCGATCTGACAGTTGCCGGATGCGAGCTTGCCGACGCATCGGAAGGGATAGTGCGCCTTGTTGCCGGAAACCATATTTTCAACCACTGCACCATTGCAAACTATTATCTGTTCACGGCTTTAGGTGGCCCGGCAGTGCAGCTGGGGCATCTCAACGAGGATTTCGCGCTTGAACCTGACGAAGAGAACGGGGCGGAAACCGAACCTATCCCCTATCTGACGGCCGATTTCTCGAACTGCATAATCTATGGCAACGGAACCGACCTGAGCCACGGCGATCTCGACGGCACCGAAGTTTATCTGCGCCGCTGCCTTCTGAAATCGAAGGGGGAAGACGACGAGCACTTTATCAATTGCCTGTGGGATGAGGATCCGCTCTACTACACCGAGCGCGAGAACTACATATTCGATTACCGTCTGCGGCCTGAGTCGCCGGCCATAGGGACGGCCCAACCTGAACTTACCCTCCCGCTGACAACCACCGATTTCTACGGCACACCGCGCACAACTCCTTCGATTGGAGCTTATGAGGTGACTCCGGAGAAACAGTAGCAAGCGGTCAATCAGGCTGCAACCGAACACAAAAGCGTGATTATTTTCCGGTCAGAATCGAACGGATGTCGCTGAGTTTGTTCAGCGCCTGAAGCGGCGACAGATTGTCGATGTCGAGGTTCAGAATCTCGTCGCGTATCTGGGTGAGAATCGGATCGTCGAGCTGGAAAAAGCTCAACTGCATTCCGCCACCTGCCGCCGGATCAGGCATAACCGCGCTGCGCCGGGCTTTGCGCCGCTTGCCGGTACCGGTTTCAGCCGGCGATTCGTTGTCAGCAGCCGCAGAAGAAGCGGTCGAATCCATGCAGCTGTTGCGGTTGGCAGTTTCAAGCTGGCGGAGCACTGCGGCGGCACGGTCGACGATCGACCGGGGCATTCCGGCCAGTTTGGCCACATGTATACCGAAGCTGTGCTCGCTTCCGCCGCGGGCCAGTTTACGCAGAAACACCACCTTTCCGCCGATTTCCTTGACCGAGACATTGAAGTTGACCACGCCGGGATAGCTCTCCTCCATATCGTTCAGCTCATGATAGTGGGTGGCGAAGAGTGTTTTCGGCTTTAGAGGTGAAAGGTTTATGTGTTCCACGATTGCCCAGGCTATGGATATGCCGTCGTAGGTCGATGTGCCGCGTCCCAGCTCATCGAACAGTATCAGCGAGCGCCGGCTCATGTTGTTGAGTATCGACGCGGCCTCGTTCATCTCGACCATGAATGTGGATTCGCCGAGCGAAATGTTGTCGGAGGCTCCCACACGGGTAAAGATCTTGTCGACCACTCCGATATGAGCCGAATCGGCAGCAACGAAACTGCCAATCTGGGCCATAAGCACATTAAGAGCCGTTGAGCGCAGAAGCGCCGATTTACCCGACATGTTGGGTCCGGTTATCATCATTATCTGGTCGCCGTCGTTGTCGAGGCGCACGGTGTTGGCGATATAGGGAGTGCCCAGCGGCAGCTCCTTCTCGATCACAGGATGTCGCCCTTCGACAATCTCGATTTTCAGCGAATCGTCGACCACCGGACGGTTGTAGCGGTTCTCCAGTGCCACACGGGTGAGCGAAAGCAGACAGTCGAGCCGCGCCACCTGATGGGCGTCGGCCTGAATGGCGGTGACATATCCGGCCAGGGCTGCCACAAGCTCGTTGTAAAGGCGCGTCTCGATAATCTCTATGCGTTCCTGAGCGGTGAGAATCTTTTCCTCATACTCCTTGAGTTCCTGAGTTATGTAGCGCTCGGCGTTTACAAGAGTCTGTTTGCGGATCCACTCTGGCGGCACTTTATCCTTATGCGTGTTGGTGACCTCGATATAGTAGCCGAACACATTGTTGTAGCCAATCTTAAGGCTTGTTATCCCTGTGGCCTCAACCTCGCGGCGCTGCACCTTCAGCAGGTAATCCTTGCCCTGAAAAGCCATCTCGCGCAGCTGGTCGAGCTCGGAATCGACTCCGGCCCTGACTACCTGTCCGCGCCCGAGGGCGTTGGGTGCATCGTCGACAATCTCGCGGGCTATGCGGTCGCGGATCATCGTGCATGGGTTAATCTGTTCGCCTATGGCACGCAGCGGCTCGGAGTCGGACTGCAACAGAATCTCCCTGACCGGCTCGATGGCTGTCAGGGCGTTACGCAGCTGCACCACCTCGCGGGGTGTAATGCGGCAGGCGGCAACTTTCGAGATAAGCCTTTCAAGGTCGCCGGTCTGCTCAAGCTGTTCGCGAAGTGAATCGCGCTCGTCGGGATTTCTGAAAAAATGCTCGACACAGTCAAGACGCCGGTTTATCATCACCGGGTCTTTCAGGGGGAATGTGACCCACCGGCGGAGCATACGCGCCCCCATCGGGCTGACAGTGCGATCGATCACATCGAGAAGGCTTTTGCCGTCTTCGCCCAACGGCTCGAGAAGCTCAAGGTTGCGCACGGTGAACTTGTCGAGACGCACGAATGTGTCTTCCTCAATACGGCTCAGAGAGGATATGTGGCCGATATTGGTGTGGCGTGTTATGTCGAGATAGTGAAGTATAGCGCCCGAGGCCACTACGGCCGCAGGCATCCGGCCGATTCCGAACCCTTTGAGCGATGATGTCTCGAACTGTTTGAGAAGGCGCTCGTTGGCCGACTGGTCGGTAAAGATCCAGTCTTCAAGCTCAAAGGCCAGATAGCGCCCTGTAAAGGTTTCGTCGAGCCGCGGGCGTTTGCCACGCTCCACAAGCACCTCTTTAGGGGCAAAGTTGCCGAGCAGCTTGTCGACATATTCGGCAGAGCCTTCGGCTGTAAGAAACTCGCCGGTGGAGATGTCGAGAAAGGCCACTCCTACCAGCTCGCGCCCTCCGGGGCCACCTTTTGCAAAATGGACTGCGGCAAGGAAGTTGTTCTCGCGGTGGTCAAGCACATTGTCGTTGAGGGCTACGCCGGGAGTGACAAGCTCGGTTATGCCGCGCTTGACAAGCTTTTTGGTAAGCTTCGGGTCTTCAAGCTGCTCGCATATGGCCACACGTTTGCCGGCTCGCACAAGGCGCGGCAGATAGGTGTCGAGAGCATGATGAGGAAAGCCGGCAAGCTCGATCGACGAGGCCGATCCGTTCGCACGCCGGGTAAGGGTTATGCCGAGAATCTCAGAAGCTGTTATGGCATCGTCGCAGAAAGTTTCGTAAAAATCGCCGACACGGAACAACAGCACCGCATCGGGATGCTTCTGCTTCATCTCGAAATATTGCTTCATCAGCGGTGTCTCCACAACCTTCTTTGCCATTGTCTTTTCTTTGTTTTTGCTGTGTAAAGTTAGGCAAATTCCGCGAGGTAGACAAGCCGTGAGGGTGTATGGCTATAAAACAGAGACCGCCGGAACGCTGTCGCGCTCCGGCGGTCTTTATTTTCCGAGTGTGGATCAGTCGGCCAGTTTGGCCTTGATGAACTCGCGGTTGAGACGGGCGATGTTGCTCAGAGAAATGTTTTTGGGGCATTCAGCCGAGCATGCGCCGGTGTTGGTGCAGTTACCGAAACCGAGCTCGTCCATTTTGCGCACCATTGCGCGGGCACGGCGAGCACGCTCAACCTGGCCCTGGGGCAGAAGAGCGAACTGGCTCACCTTGGCGCTCACAAAGAGCATGGCAGAGCCGTTTTTGCAGGCAGCCACACAGGCACCGCAACCGATGCAGGTTGCAGAGTCCATAGCCTCGTCGGCCACCTCTTTCGAGATGGGGAGGTTGTTGGCATCCTGGGCACCGCCGCAGTTGAACGAAACGTAGCCGCCGGCCTGCTGAATCTGGTCGAAAGCGTTACGGTTTACCATGAGGTCGCGAACAACGGGGAAGGCAGCCGAACGCCATGGCTCGATAGTGATCTCCTCGCCGTCGTGGAATTTACGCATGTGAAGCTGGCAGGTAGTGATTCCCTGCACGGGGCCGTGGGGATGACCGTTGATGTAGAGCGAGCACATGCCGCAGATGCCTTCGCGGCAGTCGCTGTCGAACACAACGGGCTCTTCGCCCTTGTCAACGAGCTGCTGGTTGAGCATGTCGAGCATCTCCAGGAAAGAGGTGCCGGTCGACACGTTTTCTACACGGTATTTGACGAACCGGCCCGGTTCTTTGGGACCACGCTGACGCCAAATCTTCAAGTTTACGCTAATAGTATGTTCCATAATTTGTTACTATGATTTATTGGTGGGCGTGCGCCGCATCGGAAACCTCAGCGGCGCATGGCCAACGTGGTTGTTTACGATTTGTAGTTACGGGTCTGAACCTGGATGGCCTCATATTTGAGGGGCTCTTTCAGGAGTACGGGTTTCTCGTTGTCGCCCATGTATTTCCAGCAACCCACATACATGTAGTCCTTGTCGTTACGGGCAGCCTCGCCGTCGGCGGTCTGGTATTCCTCGCGGAAGTGAGCGCCACACGATTCGTTACGGTGAAGAGCGTCGATGGCCATCATTTTGGCGATAACAAGGAAGTCTTCGAGACGGAGAGCCTTTTCAAGCTCGGTGTTGAGATCGTCGGCGCTGCCCACGATGCGGAGGTCTTTGTAGAATTCCTCGCGCACTTTTGCGATTTCGTCAACGGCTTTCACGAGGCTCTGGAGAGTGCGGCCCATGCCCACGAGGTTCCACATAACGTGACCGAGCTTTTTGTGGAGCTGGTCGGGCGACTTGGTTCCCTTGATGGCCATGAGGCGGGCGATACGCTCGCGCACACCTTTCTCGGCGGCATCGAATTCGGGGGTGTCGGTCTTGAAGCGGGGCACCTTGATCTGGTCGCTGAGATAGTTCTGCATCGTGTAGGGGAGCACGAAATAACCGTCGGCCAGACCCTGCATGAGGGCAGAAGCGCCGAGACGGTTGGCGCCGTGGTCAGAGAAGTTACATTCGCCGATGGCGAAGAGACCCTTGATCGAGGTCTGCAGCTCGTAGTCAACCCAGATGCCGCCCATTGTGTAGTGGCTGGCCGGGAAGATCATCATGGGGGTCTTGTAGGGGTTGTCGTCGGAAATCATCTCATACATGTCGAAGAGGTTTCCGTAACGGTCTCTCACAACATCTTCGCCGAGACGCTCGATGGCATACTTGAAGTCGAGATAAACGGCGTTTCCGGTACCTACGCCGAAGCCGGCGTCGCAACGCTCTTTGGCGGCACGCGAAGCGATGTCGCGGGGGCAGAGGTTACCGAACGCGGGATAACGGCGCTCCAGGTAGAAGTCGCGGTCTTCGTCGGGGATGTCGGTGGGTTTCTTCTTGCCGGCGCGGATAGCTTCGGCATCTTCTTTCTTTTTGGGCACCCAGATGCGGCCGTCGTTACGGAGCGACTCGCTCATGAGGGTGAGTTTGCTCTGGTCTTCGCCGTGAACGGGGATACAGGTGGGGTGAATCTGTGTGAACGCGAGGTTTGCGAGATATGCACCTTTCTTGAAGGCCTGAACAGCAGCCGAGCCGTTGCAGCCCATGGCGTTGGTGCTCAGGAAGAATGCACGGCCGTAACCGCCGGTTGCGAGCACCACGGCGTGAGCGGCGTAGCGCTCGAGTTCGCCGGTGATGAGGTTACGCATGATGACACCGCGCGCGCGGCCGTCGATCATTACGATGTCGAGCATCTCGCGACGGTTGTAGCTCTTAACGGTGCCTTTCTTGATCTGACGGTTGAGCGATGCGTAAGCGCCGAGCAGAAGCTGCTGGCCGGTCTGGCCTTTGGCGTAGAATGTGCGGCTCACCTGGGCGCCACCGAACGAACGGTTGGCGAGGAGGCCACCATATTCGCGTGCGAAGGGAACGCCCTGTGCGACACACTGGTCGATGATGTTGTTCGACACTTCGGCCAGACGGTAAACGTTGGCTTCGCGCGAACGGAAGTCACCGCCTTTCACGGTGTCGTAGAAGAGGCGATAAACAGAGTCGCCGTCGTTCTGATAGTTCTTGGCTGCATTGATACCACCCTGAGCGGCGATAGAGTGAGCGCGGCGGGGGCTGTCCTGGATGCAGAAGTTCATCACGTTGAAACCGAGTTCGCCGAGAGTAGAGGCGGCAGAAGCACCGGCCAGACCAGTACCAACGACAATGATGTCGAGATGGCGCTTGTTGGCAGGGTTAACGAGTTTCTGATGAGCTTTATAGTTGGTCCACTTTTCAGCTACGGGACCTTCGGGAATCTTAGAGTCAATTTGGAATTCGGGGAGTTTTGACGATTCGATGTCGGCATAATCCTTCATGATCGGGGTCGAGTCGACCATTCCCTCGAGTTTTTTTAAGTCGGCCATATCTGAATGTGATTTAGTCGTTGTTAACAGTTTCGGTTTCGATCTCGACAACCTCTACGGCAGCTGCCTCGCAGTTGCCACAGGCGGCTTCGGCTTCACATGCCTTTTCGCATGCTTTTTCACAAGCCTTCTCGCAGGCTTTCTCGCATGAAGCCTCGGTAGCGCAACAGTCGGCTGCAACAGCGCCGTCGTGCTCGGCGAGCATTTCGTTATACTGCTCGATCAGCACGGGGCAATCGGTGTAAACGCCACGGTGAGCCTGCACGGTGAACACGATTGCCTGGGCTGCGAAGAGGGCGATAACGATTGTTGTCCATGTGTTGCCGATACATTTCCAGCGTTTCATCCAGGTGTCGTTGTTCCAGCCTACGGTCTGAAGCATCGACCAGAAACCGTGAGTGAGGTGGAACCAGAGGGCGATGAAACCGATGAGGTAAACCACGAGAGTCAAGGGCTGGCTGAAAGCGATGTGGAGGAACAGAGTTCCGGCAGCGGGGGGAACAACAGCGCCGTCGGCCATCTGATATTCATGACCGCAGATTTCGGCGAGCTGCATTTTTGCCCAGAACTGGATGAGGTGAATGCCCAGGAAGGCAAGCACCACGATGCCGAGCACGAGCATGTTTTTCGACGACCATTCAACCTGAGGCTGACGGGCGTTTACGTCATAGCGCTCGCTGCCACGGGCCTTGCGGTTCTGCACGGTGAGCCAGAGAGCGTAGATGATGTGGATCAGGAACAACGCCGCGAGGCCTGCCGATGCGATAAGCGCATACCAGTTGGCACCCAGGAACAGGCAGATCTCGTTGTAGGCCGCCGGCCAGAAGAGAGCAACCCCGTTCATCAATGCGTGAAACGTCACAAATAGGATCAGACAGATGCCAGTCACCGACATGACAACCTTCCTACCTATGGATGAGGATGTTAACCACATAAATGTTTTGTTTTTAAGGTTATAGTTATTAATTGGTTCTTTATAGTTCGCGGACAAACATTCAGTCAAGCGTCAAGCCACAACGCTTATTAGTACGCAAAATTAGCAAATAGTCCAAATGTTTACAACAATTACGGAATTATTTCTACAATTTAGAGTGCAGACAGAGAGGCGGAAATCAAATTTCAAAAAAAATATGGCATAAAAGTTGCGCAATTGAAAAATAAGATGTAATTTTGCAACGCAAAACCCAGAGGGGCTTTGCCGTGCACCTTGCAAGGGAGCCGAAAATGCTTCAGTAGCTCAGTTGGTTAGAGCACCTGACTGTTAATCAGGGGGTCGTTGGTTCAAGCCCATCCTGAAGCGCGAATTACACACACTCAAATTTTTCAGTATTCTACTGAACCTCTGTCTTAAGTGCGTTGCATTTTCAGAGAGCAATCAAAGAAACGCTGACGCCGACTAATGGTTACGTTCTATGAAAACGGCACACAAATGCTTCAGTAGCTCAGTTGGTTAGAGCACCTGACTGTTAATCAGGGGGTCGTTGGTTCAAGCCCATCCTGAAGCGCAAGCAAAGCATCCTTCGTTGAAGGATGCTTTTTTTGCATATACCCCCTGCCCTATCCGGCCAAAACACCCCTCAAACCATGAGGGGAATTATGCCAACTGCAAAATCCGGCTGAAGTGTCAGCTTTCATCGCCACCGCTTCTCCACCATATCAAAAGCCTGACAGAGAGAGCGCCCCACGACATCGCCACTACCCCGTTCTTCCACCAAACAAACAGACATTTTGCAACTGATGCCGAACAAGATCCGGCAACCGGGAATAAAAAAAATACCGGTGAGCCGCGAAGGCCCACCGGATTTCGAGCAAAGTAAGTAAACTTGTTTATTATTTAACGAGTTACTTTTTTCGGTTTAATCGATATTCAATCAGCGGATAACCACTTTTTCAACCTTGTTGCCCTGACGGCGGATAAAGAGGCCGTTGGCGGGTTCAGCAACGCGAACACCCTGAAGGTTGAAGTATTCAACGGGAGCTTCTTCGCCATCTTCAACCACTACTTCTACAGCCGAACCTGAAGAGAGGATAACCGAGAGCGAGTTGATTGTGGCAGTGCCTTCGGTGTTGCCGAAAGTGATGGTCTTGAGGGCGTTGCCCGACCATGTGGCTTCTTTGCCCGAGCCTTCCCATGTAATGTCATCGGAAGAAAGACGGGTAACATAGCTACCCTTGGCAACAAGGCCAACGATAGCGTCGTCGCCGCTGACAGAGATTGTCATTGTAGCGCCTTTGTAAACGCGGTAACTCCACATTTTTGCGCTGTTAGAGTAGTAGAGACGGGCATCGGTAGAGTTGCCTTTGGTAGCGGTTACGGTTACAGGGCCGTTTGTGAAAGCTACATCGGTAACATTGTAATAGTAGCCGTTGGTGCCGTCTTTTGTACCCAATTCGGGTTCAGCAGCATAGGCGGGCGAAAGTGTGGCGGGAGCCTCGAAGTTGAAGAAGCAGCCGTCGCCAACAGGCTGGTCGGCCTTGATGGTGTAGGCAACAGTGATAACAGGGCTGTTTTCGAGACCTTCCTTGATGGCGATAGCCTTTACTATAACAGCTTCATTGATCACGATGGGAGCCGAATAGAGGGTTGAGGCAGCAGAAGGCTCGGTGCCGTCGAGAGTGTAGTAGATAGAAGCTCCTTCGGTTGCGCAGGTGATCTCGACAGAGGTGCCCTCTTCAACAGCACCGGCTGCCACGCTGAATTTCGGAGCGGCCACAGCCTCGACAACAGAACCGCTGGCATCGGTTATCTCGATAGGATAGATCTGCAGCTTAGAGCTGTAGACGTTCATGACACCGTAGATGTTGAGGTTGTCGCCTGTGGCAACGCTTACGCCGAACTTGTTGTAGGCAGAAAGCTCGGTGCCATCCTGGGTAACAACGAAGTTCTTGTCGTCGGTAGCAGAGATCGACACGTTCTTGACAACCACATACTGGTTCTGATTCTCGACAGAGAGATCCTCGAGCGCCCATTCGGCAGCCTCTACAGAGCCTGTGCCGGTAGCGGCAGCGAATTTGGCATCGGTGTTTTTGGGAATCTCGAACTCGATGCAGCCATTGTAGTCGGTGTACTTGCCCTCAAAACCTGCGGGGATGATATCGCCGGGCTTATAGGTCTGGTTGGTTGTGCCGAAGATGAACATGCCTCCGGTTGCATCCTGAACATAGAGGTTGGTGGTGTACTGATAAACAGCAGTTACCGGGCTGGTGAAACGCACTTCAGTGCCGGGAGCCACAGCGAGGAACTCCGCTACAGTGGCAACCTCGACGCGCTCGGCGGGTTCAGGAGGGGTGACAACCGAACCTTCGCCTGAGAGAGTGGCTGATGTAGGAGTCTTCACACCCATCACGCCAAAATATGCAGTCAACTGACCTTCAATGAGAAGGTTTTTCCCAAGATTACCGGGATTGTCGCCGAGATTGACTTCAGAACGGATATCAGTTTTCGATACAAGCTGAACGGGTACGCAGCTCTTCACATCCTTGCAATCTTTAGAATCGGCGATGAGCACATTTGAATAAACATTTGAGACGGCTTCAAATTTAGCGCCGCTTTCAAGCGCTTTGCCATCGACACAACCAACAATATAACCTTTGACATAAGCTGAGGCCACGTCGGCAGACATAGCGCGGACTTCGGCCACGGTATAGGGATTGTCCTTGGTGCCGTCGCCGGCATAGGCAGGAGCTATCGCTGCCATGGCGGCTAAAGAGAGTAAAAATTTCTTCATAAGAAAAATCTGATTTATGGTTAAATATTATTCAGTGATATGCGGAGAAATGTGAATAAACATGCAGCAATCGCAATAAACGGATAACACAGAGATAATTGCGGGCGGCAAGAGAGGTTGTAAAACCGAGTGCCACAGATGCTTCCGAAAAGGCGATATGCGGCGCTAAGTTACCGATAATTATTGGAATAGCGCTAATCGGCTGCAAGATTTTTTGTGTTAAATAACGTTACAACGACTATCGGAGATGTTTTTTTGTAAAATGACAGATAAGGCCCTGCGCCGGAATTGCAACGCAGGGCCTTTTTGAAAAAGTAATGTCAGAGGTGGAATCAGATCTTGCGTGCCTTGATTTTCGGGTGATGCCCGTTGAAATCGACTGTCACCATATAGTTTCCTGCGGGAGATGAGAAGTTCCCGCCGTTATAGACAGGCATTATGGGGCGTCCGCCGTAGTTGTAGTTCCAGTTGCTGTTGAAGCGCACTTTCCATTCGCCGTCGAGAACGACCTGACCGGAGTAGCCC
>CAMWTV010000057.1 GCA_947177215.1 uncultured Muribaculaceae bacterium | reverse complement strand
ATTCCCCGCTGTGTCGGCTGCATGGCGTCTGAGTGAGGAGCATTTCATGAAAGATATCGACTGGCTCGACAACCTCAAGATTCGAGGCGGATGGGGCAAGGTGGGCAACCAGGCCATCGGCAACAGCGATTTCCTTACGCTGCTGAACACAACCTACACTGTTATCGGAGGTGTGCGTGTGCCGGGCTATGTTATCGGAAACGTGGGCAACGACCGCCTGAAATGGGAAACAGTCGAAGACTGGAACATCGGTTTCGACGCCACCGTTCTCAACTCACGCCTGAGTCTCACAGCCGAATACTTCAAAAAGCGGTCGCACGACATGCTCTACCGCAAGAATGTGTTCAAATACATGGGTTATCCCTCGTGGCCCAGCTCGGTGATGATGAACATCGGCGAGATGGAAGCCGCCGGATGGGAGGTCAGCGCCACGTGGCGCGACCGTGCGGGCGACTTCCGCTATGAGGTGGGGGTTAACCTGTCGGGGGTGCGCAACAAAGCGATAAAGCTTACCGGCGACGGCCCCGTGGATGTGGATTTCTCGCGCAGCGAGGACGGCGGACTTATCGGACGGTTCTTCGGCTATCAGACCGACGGCCTCTTCCAGAACTGGACTGAGGTCTACAGCCACACCGACGAGCACGGATCGCTTATCCAGCCCGACGCCCAGCCCGGCGACATCCGCTTTGTTGACCGCAACGGCGACGGACGCATCAGCGAGGCCGACCGCACATATATCGGTAATCCCTATCCCGATGTGGTGCTCGGCCTGAATATCGGCCTTTACTGGCGCGACTGGGATCTGACCGCAAACTTCTACGGTTCGTTCGGAAACGACATCTACAACACCACTCGCTCGAAATATTCGGGTGCCAACGGCGAGAATATCTTTGCCGGCACCTGGGATAAGGTGTGGAACGGCGAGGGCTCGACCAACGATATCCCCCGCCTGAGCGTGAACGACAGCAACCAGAACTATTCGCGTGCCAGCGACTTCTTTGTTGAAGACGGCAGCTACTTCAGGTGCAAGCTGCTTCAGCTCGGCTATACATTCCCGCGCAAGCTTATGGCCGGCTACACGCTTCGCCTGTCGGTTTCAGCCCAGAATCTCTTTACTGTAACAGGTTATTCGGGCATGGATCCCGAGCGCCCGAATCTCGAGGGAAATGTGCTCAAGACCGGTGTAGACTGGATCGCATATCCTAATCCGCGCACATTCCTGTTTGGTGTAAACTTTAATTTCTAACTGTCAGACCCGCAATTATATATGAATAAATTACTGAAAACCGCAGCTGTAGGCGCCGCAATGGCGACCGCTGTGTCGATGGTGTCGTGCAGCGATTTCCTTGACCAGCCGGCGCGCGGACAGCAGAACCTCGATAATTATTATCAGACCGAAGAAGAGTGTGAAAGCGCCATAATAGGCTGTTATCAGGGCATTGTGATGGACGACTGGTGGCAGATCTACAACACATGGGTGCAGGGTGAGGTGTGCACCGACAATGCCTGGATGGGCAACTGCACGCAAGGTGTGCCCGACTTTTACAATCTGGCGTTTTTCATGCCAACAGGCCAGCAGAGCGGCCCTCTGTCGAACCTTTGGTATGAGCGTTATATCGCCATACTTAACTGCAACATGGCCATAGAGCGCATTCCGCTGTCGCCAATGAGCGACGAGGCCAAGAAGGCCCGTCTGATCGCCGAGGCACGTTTTCTGCGCGGCTATTACTATTTCGAGCTTGCAAAACACTTCGGCGGTCTGCCGATAGTTACCGGCCTGATGACACCTGAGGAAGGGGAGAAGAAGGGGCGTGCCTCGCTCGAAGAGACGTGGAACTTTATCAAGCAGGATTTCCGTGCGGCTGTCGATGTGCTCCCTTCGTCGCGCAGGCTTGCCGCAGACGAAGCCGGCCGTGCCACACGCGGAGCCGCTCTGGCTTTTCTCGGTAAAACCCTTGTGTATGAGGGGAAATTCAGCGCCGCCGCCGACACTCTCGGTCTGCTTGTTAACGAGGGGGACTATGATCTGATGACGAGCTACGGCGACTGTTTCGACGTTGACCATAAAAACTGTATCGAATCGATTTTCGAGGCCCAGCATGAATACAGCGACACCTATAACCTCGGCGGCTCGCTTGCCATTATCTGTGGAAACCGTAATGCCGGCGACCAGGACGGCTGGGGATATTGCGCTCCGACAGGCTGGCTTGAGAAAAAGTTTCTTGACGAAGGCGATACAGAGCGCCTGCGCTGGACTATAATCAAAAACGGCGACACAGAAATTGCCGGTGAACCCGATCTTGACAAACTTGTGGCCCTTCAGGGCGACCGTAACGGCGACGGCAGCTATTGTGTGATTTCGGGCGATATAAAGGGTGGACGCATCTTCCGCAAATATTTTATCCCCTATGCAAAACGCCCGGCAGATTTCAACAAGCAGAAAGTGCCTCAGAACTGGCCTATCTTCCGCTATGCCGACGCACTGCTTCTTTATGCCGAGGCTCTGAATGAAACAGGTCGTGATGCCGAGGCATGCGAAGAGCTCAACAAGGTGCGCAGACGTGTGTTCCGCACAGAACTGACTGGTGTGGGAGGCCGCACTCTCCGCGACATTATCCGCACCGAGCGTCAGCTGGAGCTTGCCGGCGAATTCCAGCATCTTTACGATATCCGACGCTGGAAAGAGGATAACGGCAAGACGGTGATGGCTAATCTGTTCGGCCCGGAAGGGCGTTTCGTGAAATGGAACACCGACGAGACTACCGCCGACCCGATGGAGTTCGAAAACCAGAACGAACCGAGCGATAAAGGGAAGAACTTCAATGAAATCAGAGACTTGCTGTGGCCTTTGCCGCTCGACGAGATAGAGCGCGCCAACGGTGCTCTTGTGCAGAATCCCGGATGGTAAACCTATAATATTGAAAATTATGAAATTATCGAATATAATGGCGATCGCGGGGACATTGGGTGCCATGGCTCTGGCAGGTTGCGAAAAACTTGAGCCAACGGTGGCCGCTCCCCTTGACCGGCCTACCTCACCCGATACTCCCGATACGCCTGACACCCCCACGGTGAGCGATATTCCGGAGGGGGCTGAGGAGAGGGTGATAAACATTGATCCGTCGGTATCCTATCAGACCATTGCCGGATTTGCGGCTTCCGACTGCTGGCAGGTGGCCTGGGTGGGAAAATACTGGACAGGTCTGCGCCAGGAGATTGCGCGCTATCTGTTCTCGCGCGAGATGCAGGGGGGTGTGCCACAGGGCATAGGCCTCTCGATGTGGCGTGTGAATCTCGGAGCCGGCTCATATGAGCAGGGCGATGCCTCCGGCATCCAGACCGTAAGCCGCCGTGCAGAAAGCTTCCGTCCGTCAGGTGCCACCGAAGGTTATGACTGGAGCAAATGCGAAGGACAGCGCTATTTCATGGAGCAGGCCAAGGCTGCCGGTGTCGAGAAGTTCGTGCTTTTCAGCAACTCGCCGCTCGTGCAGTACACATATAACGGTCAGGCCCGCTCAGACCGCGGCACAGGGGTTTCGAATCTGCGTCCGGAGCATTATGATGACTTTGCCGGTTATCTGGCCGATGTGGCGGGGCACTTCCGTTCAGAGGGCTACAACATAAGCCACATATCGCCTATCAACGAGCCACAGTATGCGTGGAATGGCACAGACCAGGAGGGTTCGGGTTACAGCAATGCCGAGCAGGCCAAGCTGATACGTGCGCTTGACGCCCAGCTTACGGCCAAAGCTGTCGACACTGATATACTTCCCGGCGAGGCCACGGCATGGGATGTGCTTTATCAGGGTCAGAGGGTTGCCAACGCGTTTTACAATTCCAGCAACACATCGACCTACATCGGCGATCTGGCACATGTGAAAAACAATCTCATCGGCGCCCACAGTTATTGGACTGATGCGTCGTGGGCCGGAATGCGCCAGGTGCGCTCGAAGGTTGCCAATGCCGCTGAATCGTTTGGAATGGAGGTGTGGCAGACAGAATGGAGCATGCTTGACAGCGGTTACTCGCCTGATGAATACTCCGGCTTCGACAACGCCTCTGAGATGGAAAACGCTCTGTATATGTCGCGTGTGATGCACAACGACCTCACTGTGGCCAATGTAAGCTCATGGAGCTACTGGACGTCGATGGATGTGCCCCATTACGGACATAAAAACCGCTTTGTTCTTATCAAACTCACTCCCAAAGGTGGTGAATGGGGCGATATAACCGAAGGCGACGGGAAATATACCGTCACCCCCAACCTGTGGGTTCTTGGAAATTACAGTCTGTTTGTTCGGCCGGGCTACCGCAGGGTGGCATCTGATTCAGACGAGGATCTGAATTTCTTCGGTTCCTCTTACCTGTCGGCCGACGGTTCGACTCTGGTATCGGTCTATACCAACATCTCTGACAAGACGCTATATCTCACCGACTCGTTTGCCGGCCGCGACAATATCAAGTCGATGCGCACCTACACCACGACTTCGACCAAACACCTTGTGCCGGCCAATATCTCGCTCAACGGCGGACACGCCATTCTTGAGCCGATGAGTGTGACCACCGTGGTCTACGAGCTCTGACAGAAGGCGCGCTGACATATGATATCACGATGAAGCCTGCGAATGGCGGTTTGCAAACCGCTTTTCGCAGGCTTCGTGTGTCTGAATTCTGTTCGGCGCCACCATGCTTCTGTGGGGTGAAAAACGGCGGGCTGGGAAATAAAAAAGGTCGTTTCACAACGACCTTTTTCCTTTAAACCTTTATCTTAATCTAATACTATGAAAAACACACATGCAAAGGAACTCATTATTGCCGAATTATGCAAGTGTTGCGACGTTTTTTATCCTTCATTTAACAATTTTTGGCTGAAAAATTGTGCTGTGTCTGTGTCTTCCCCCTCTCTCTGGGCCGTGTAGGGGCGTTTTGTGGTTAACCGCGCTGCGGCGTTAAGATTTTGCCAAGTTCTTCTGTTAACGTTTCAAAGCTGTATATATTGTGCATGTTCCGAACGTCAGCTTGTTCAGGGCAGCGTGTGTCAGACCGGCCTCTTCCATCATGCGCAACATTTTCTCGCCCTGCGGCATTGCGGCGATCGATTCGGGCAGATAGGTGTAGGCCCGCGGGTCATCTGAAATCATGCGTCCGAATACCGGAATGATGCGGCGTGTATAAAGCTTGTATAACGGCCGGACTATACAGCCGTCAGGAACCGACAGCTCGATAACACAAAGCATGCCTCCCGGGCGGAGCACACGTGCCATCTCGGCATAACCGCGGTCGAGGTGCTCGAAATTGCGCACACCATAGGCAACAGTGACACAATCGAACTCGCCGTCGGCAAAAGGCAACGCCAGGCAGTCGGCCTTGGTCATGGTTATGCGTTCTGTCAGCCCGGCTTTGTCAACTTTTTTGCGTCCGATCTCAAGCATCCCCTCGGAAAGGTCGATGCCGGTTATGTGGGCCGATGGGAGCTTACGGGCGAGTTTTATAGCCAGGTCGCCTGTGCCTGTGGCAACGTCAAGCAGTCTGGCCGGTGCGTGGCGCCGCACCATTCCGACTGCCTTGGAGCGCCAGAGTTTGTCGATGCCGAATGTCATGGCTCGGTTCATGAAGTCGTAGGCCGGGGCTATGGAGTTGAACATCTCCTCGACCTGTTCGGTTTTAGGGCGTTTGCCGTCGTAAGGTTTTATGGTTTCCGGTGTAGACATGTACGGGCGGTTTTCTGATGCAGAATCCGGCTTGTCTTAATCAGGGCGCCGACGCAGGTAAGCGATATACCTGCGCCGGCTTTCCTGTATTGAAGTTCCTGCATCCTTGTCAGGATAAAAATGTTTATTTGTTCAGCTGTTCAAGGCAGTTCAGCACATTGTCGGCTATGCGTTGCGACAGGTTCTGCTCAGGCGCTTTCTCGAACGGCTTTCCGGTGATATGTTCGTAAAGCTCGATGTAACGGTCAGAAACCTCGTTGCAGAATTCTTCGGTCATCTCGGGAACCTGCTGGCCCTCTTTGCCCATGAAGCCATGGTCGATGAGCCACTGGCGCACGAACTCTTTCGAGAGCTGACGCTGCGGGAGGCCTTTTTCAAAGCGTTCCTCATATCCGTCGGCATAGAAATAGCGTGATGAGTCGGGCGTGTGGATCTCGTCGATCAGAATCACTTTGCCGTCGCGCTTTCCGAATTCATATTTGGTGTCGACCAGAATCAGCCCTTTCTCGGCTGCCATGCTGGAGCCACGCTCGAACAGGGCGCGTGTGTAGGCTTCCATCTGTTCGTAGTCCTCGCGGCTTACAAGCCCCTGAGCGATTATTTCCTCGCGCGAGATATTCTCGTCATGTCCTTCGGCAGCTTTGGTAGTGGGGGTGATTATGGGTTGCGGAAAACGCTCGTTCTCGCGCATGCCGTCGGGCAGTTTCACTCCGCAGAGTTCACGGCTTCCGGCTGCATATTCGCGCCAGGCGCTTCCGGTCAGATATCCGCGGATGATCATCTCTACGGGGAAGCCTTCGCAGCGATAACCCACCGTAACCATCGGATCGGGTGTCGCGAGGCGCCAGTTGGGCACTATGTCGGCGGTAGCTTCAAGAAACTGCGATGCGATCTGGTTGAGCACCTGCCCCTTGAAAGGGATCCCTTTGGGAAGGATAACGTCGAACGCCGAGATGCGGTCGGTGGCCACCATCACCAGCAGGTCGTTGGAGAGTGTGTAGACGTCGCGTACTTTCCCGTGATAGACTGCGGTCTGTCCGGGGAAGTTAAAGTCGGTTTTAGTTAATGTTGCCATTGTTTTTTATGGAGTTGTGAATGATTGGCTTTTGTATGGACTCGTCCGGGTCATGACCGCCCGGCGTTTTCGGCCTCCGGGGCATCGCGGTGCTCTTTGGCGGCTTCGTCATATGCCTGATAGGCCTCGACTATCCGTTGCACGAGCTGGTGGCGCACTATATCCTTTTTCCCGAATTCCACCTTGCCGATGCCCGGAATGTCGCGCAGAATTTTCAGCGCCTGCACCAGGCCTGAGTTTACGGTTCGGGGCAGGTCGATCTGGGTCACGTCGCCGGTTATTATCATCTTTGCGTTCACACCCAGACGTGTCAGAAACATCTTTATCTGATGGGTGGTCGTGTTCTGGGCTTCGTCGAGCACTATGACCGCATCGTTGAGTGTGCGCCCGCGCATGAATGCCAGAGGGGCGATCTGGATAACCTTGGTCTCCATATACTCCTTGAGCTTCGCTGCCGGAATCATATCTTCAAGCGCGTCGTAAAGTGGTTGCAGATATGGATCGATCTTGTCTTTCATGTCGCCGGGGAGGAATCCGAGTTTCTCGCCCGCCTCGACTGCCGGCCGTGACAGGATTATCTTTTTGACCTCTCTGTTTTTAAGGGCTTTCACCGCCAGGGCTATAGCGACATAGGTTTTTCCAGTTCCGGCCGGCCCGAGCGCGAAAGTGAGATCGTTTTTCAGGAACGTGCCTACCAGTTTCTGCTGGGTGGGAGTGCGCGCCGAGATCGGTTTGCCGTTTACGCCGTAGATTATAACATCGTCGCCACGCGAATCGTGGGGGGTGTCCCCCTTGATTATGTCGAGAATCACATCTTCGGTCAGCTTGTTGTATTTCGAGCAATATGCTTCAAGCTCCTTGATTTTTTTCTCGAATTCAGATGTCTCGGAGTCGTCGCCGATCACTTTGATCACCGACCCGCGCGCCGCCATGCGCAGTTTCGGAAACAGATTGCGCAGCAGCTGCATGTTGGAATTGTTAACGCCATAGAAGCTTACGGGATCGGCGCTGTCGATGATTACGATTCGTTCAATCATGTCGGTTATTAATTCGTTGCAAAGTTAATTAAAAAATCCCAACATCCCTTTACAGGTCTAACCATATTTGAGCGAGAAAAGTTTCCGGATGGCGGGTCAATGTGTGAATGTAGCGGAATGTATGCTTCTGATGCCTGAAAAGCTGTGAGACGGTGTAAAAAAGTAAAGGCCGCTCTTCGGCCTGATTCATGGAAATGTTGTAAATTTGGGAAAGAAAACAATGAAACGATATGTTGCAGATACATAAGGCGTCGGCCGGATCGGGAAAAACGTTTGCTCTGACCAGGGAATATTTGAAACTTCTTCTGGGCTGTAAGGGCGATGACGGGCGTTACAGGCTGCGGCCTCTTTCGGCTTACGGCCATATGAGTCCGAAGGCACATGGCGAGATTCTGGCGGTTACCTTCACTAACAAGGCCACCGAGGAGATGACCGCCCGCATTATCAAGGAGCTGGCGCTGCTGGCCGATGAATCGGGCGACGGCAGCCCCTACAGGAATGATTTTATCAAAGAGTTCGGCTGCACACAGGCCGAGCTGGCCGCGCATGCCGGTATCGCTCTTACCGATCTGCTGTGTAATTTCTCATGGTTCAACGTGAGCACCATCGACTCGTTTTTCCAGGGGGTGCTCAACACTTTCTCGCGTGAGCTCGATCTGTCGCCGACCCGCAACGTGGAGATTGACGACCACTATCCGCTGGCGGTGGCTGTCGGCAACATGCTGATGTCGGTCAACAGCAACCGCAGCGACGGCAAGCGGAATGAACTCAGACGCTATCTTGAAGGGTGGCTGCTGCTCTATATGCGCTCTGTTGCAGCCGACGGCGGCGGATTCAACCTGTTCTCGCGAAGTTCGGGGCTAAATGCCGACCTGATAAGCGACATCGGCAAGTTTTTCAACGAGAAATACAAAATGAACCGTGAGGTGATCGACGCCTATCTGTCAGATCCGGAGCGGATAGTGAGATTTACGCGTGCCATTGCTCCGGCACGTTCGCTCGCTCCGTTGCAGAAGCTTGCTGTGGAGAGCTGCCGGCGCACATTCCAGATGGGGAGCGAACTGATAAACCACCATGTTGCCAATTCGATGGGAGTTATTGCCAGGGAGGGTTTGTCGAAGCCCCCTTCGGGAAGCTGGCAGACAGCGCTTGAGAATCCGGCCAAAAGATTCCGTGCCAAGGTGCAGCCGTCGGCAGAACTTGAGGAGGCGCTTGATGAGACTCTCAGGCTTGTGAACGAATATTTCGAGAAAAAGAAGTTCTACGGGTTTCTCTACAAGTGGGCCTTCAACATGGGACTTTTCGGACAGGTGCAGATGTTTCTGGAAGAGTATCGGCATGACAATGACCTGTTGCTGCTTTCCGATACAAGCGATCTGTTGCGTCGCATAATCTCGGAAGACGAGATGCCGTTTATTTACGAACGTATGGGCACTACCATCAAGCATTATCTGATCGATGAGTTTCAGGACACGTCGCAGATGCAGTGGGAAAATCTGAAACCGCTTGTGCTTGAAAGCCTGAGCCGCGGCCATGACAATCTGATAATCGGCGATGAGAAGCAGTGTATCTACCGTTTCCGCAATTCCGATCCGCACCTGCTTGGAAACCGTGTTGAGCAGATTGTTGAATCGCGTTTTCCCGGCGCCCTAAAGCTGAGGGGTGTGGATATATCTGAAAACTGCAACTGGCGCAGCTCGGCCGATGTGGTCAGATTCAACAACACTCTGTTTTATGCCATGGCCAGACGGATGGAACAGGGGCTTCCGGGAAATCCGGTCAGTTCGACCTACGCCGGCCTGGTGCAGCAGGTGGCGCCCAAAAATGCTGATTTCCGCGGCTATATCAAGGTCGAGTTTCTTCCTACATCTTCAGATGAGCAGTTGAGCCGCGAGGAGGTGGAACAGCTTCAGTTCGACCGTATGGTAAAGGAGATCGACCGCCAGCTTTCGGCGGGTTATCGGCCGGGCGACATAGCGGTTCTGGTCAGGAAGAAACGTGAGGGGAAGGCTGTGATTGAGAAACTGATGGATGTGATGGAGAATGACGCCGGATGGTGTCATGGGGTTATACCGATTGTATCGGCCGATTCGATGGAGATAAACCTCTCGCCTGCGGTGAGGATGATTGTGAATGTGCTCAGACTCACCACACAGCCCATGTCGGTGACAATGCCGGGGGGAGAGGTCGATGCCGACGGTGAGCCGCTCACGGAAATCAATCCGGCCTATCGCCGGTGGCGCATGGCCCACAGGTTTGAGCTGTGCCGGTTTGACCAGGTTCAGGAAACCGACAGCGACGGTAACGGGGTGTTTGACAGCGAGGGGAATCCGGTTATGAGGCGGCTGACCGACAATGAGGCGCTCTTGAAGGCGATAGCGGCCACGTCGACTGTGCCGGGAGAGAGCAGCGACGAGGTGCAGCAGGCTATCGACGACGAAATACGCAGTCTGGCCTCGATGGACAGCCCGACGCTTATGGCTATGACGGAGCGCATAATCGACCGTTTTCTAACCCCTGACGGGAGGAGGCGCGAGAATGCGTTCATAACGGCGTTTCAGGATCTTGTGCTTGACTTTTCGGAGAACGGCGACAATAATCTGCACTCTTTTCTGGAATGGTGGGACAGAACGGGCCGTTTCTCGAATGTGGCCGCGCCCGAGGGTATTGATGCCATAAATGTGATGACCATCCACAAGGCGAAAGGTCTGGAGTTCGAGTGTGTGCATCTGCCTTACTGTTCTGACAAGCCGGTGAAATATAACGACAAGAACGTGCGCAGCGTTTCGTGGTACACCCTTGACGCCGGATTCATTCCCGAAGTTGACGCCGCCGATGTGCCTCCGCTGTTGCCTTTGCCTAACGAGAGCGGAAACAAGGAGATCGCGGCGCTCAAGGCCGAGGCGGTGGAGTGGGAGACGGAGCAGAAAACCGATGCGCTCAATGTGGCTTATGTAGCGTTTACCCGCGCGGTGTCGGAAATGACCGTCTATGTTGACCGGAGCGAGATTCTTGCCGCAGAGATCGGTTCGCGGAAGAAGAAAACCGAAAAAAGCGTGTCGCCCGACGATATGCTTATGAGCGATTACCTGCTGTCGGCGCTCAGGGAGATGACGCCGCAGCATATGGAGATGTGTGGCATAACGGATGAAGTGCGAAAGAGGCTGACTCC
>CAMWTV010000056.1 GCA_947177215.1 uncultured Muribaculaceae bacterium | reverse complement strand
CTCAGGAATCCCCGGTATATTAGGATACTTGTTGGCTACCCCCGATTTCAAAGCCTTTATCTCAGCCTCTATCCCTATTTCACATGCCTCAAGACCCGGGTTTCCCAGCTCCAGATGCACAAACGGCTCCCCTGCCATCGTCTCTATCCTCTCGGCCACTGCCAGAATCTGACGGATAGTTGCATGGTCAACATCGGTTATCGAAAATTCCGCAAGCACTTCGTCCAGCACTTCGCGGGCAATCGGTAATTCAGCCTTTCTCATAACACTATCATAACAGTTATCACTGAAACTCATTCATCACGCACCATTTGCCCTCGCAAGACCGGCCCTGAAAGCAGCGATATTCGACTCCACTATCCTCTCTCCCTTACGCGAGAAAACCACAGAGATGGCAGCCTCGATCCCCTCTGTCGGAAGGCCTGTCAGTTGAGCGCAAGCTCCAAGCAGAACCATATTCGACGATCGCGGAGATGCCACCTCACGCGCCACAGAGTCCATATCGAAAGCAATCACATTCTTATGAGATCGCAACTCTGCCATAAGAACCTCCCCCTCCGGATAATTCGGTATATTCACCACCGGAACGGTATTGGTCACAATCCATCCGTCAGGTTTCAGATACTCCACATAGCGCAGCGCCTCCATCGGTTCAAGCGACACAATCAGGTCTGCCGCGCCGGCCGGAATAAGATCAGAAGCGACAGGACGCGACGAAATCCGCAGACACGACTGCACATCACCTCCGCGCTGGCTCATGCCATGAACCTCGGCCTGTTTCATATAAAGATTCTCTTTGAGAGCGGCATTCCCTATGATAGTTGCAATTGAAAGTATCCCTTGCCCGCCAACTCCGGCAAGAATTATATCAGTTTTCATGGTTATAAGTATCTCTTCAAAATCAGATTCAACAATTCCGGTTATTTCCGGGTGGCAGAAGCGGCATGCCTGCGCGCGGTCTGGATGCACTCGCGGCGCGACACAATCACCGAAACTCCACGATAATCTATCTCTTCTCTAAACATCGCTGTCATGTCGGCATGATTCTTCGGCAAAGCATCAATCGTGCGGACATGAGCCGGATCTGCACCAAGCCCGATACAGATTGCCTCAAGCTTGCCCGTGCCCTGCGACGGCTGGCCTCCGGTCATACCGGTTGTCAGATTATCGCTTATGATAATCGTGACAGGTGTGTTTTCGTTGATCGCGTCAAGCAACCCCGTCATGCCCGAATGGGTAAATGTCGAGTCGCCTATCACAGCTATCGCCGGATGCTGGCCTGCATCTGCCGCACCTTTTGCCATGGTTATCGACGCACCCATGTCGACCACCGTATCTATAGCGTTGAACGGCGAAAGCCAGCCAAGAGTATAACACCCGATGTCACCGAACACCTTCGCGCTTTCATACTCCTTCAGCACATCGTTGAGCGCGTGAAAAACATCGCGGTGACCACACCCCTGACAGAGCGACGGCGGACGCCCGGCAACCACCTTGCACTTTTCTCCATGTGGCAGTTCCGGCAGCCCCAGAGCCCTCCTTACCGAGTCAGGTGTAAGCTCACCCGTACGTGGCAGATCACCCGTCAGGCGCCCGCATACGCGACTGTTGTCGCCGACACCCCTGCGCCTCTGCTCCTCGATAAACGGCTGACCGTCCTCTTTTACAAGCATCCGCTCACATTCGTCATACAGCTTGCCAAGCATAGCTTCCGGAAGCGGATATTGCGAGACTTTCACCACCGGATAAGGGCAGCTCCCCTCAGGAAAATTCTCATTGAGATAATTGAACCCGATACCGGCGGCAACAATACCAAGACTGTGGTCGCTTCCGGGTATATACGAATTAAACGGCGAACTCTCTGAAGCATTCTTCAGATCCTCCCAACCTTTCAGCACCTCCTTGTAGCGGATTCTGGAATTGCCGGGCATCAGCACCCACTGGCGCGTTTTGTCAGCTGGCGGGTAGGTCAGCTCACGCTCTTCGTCAGCCACATCGGCACAATCAACCACCGAACGCGAATGCGACAGGCGTGTTACCAGCCTGACCATTACCGGAGTCCCATATCGTTCCGAAAGTTCAAAACCATACGAAGCCATGTCATAGGCCTCCTGCTGGTCAGAGGGCTCAAGGGTAGGAATAAATGCAAACGCCGAATAAAATCTGGAATCCTGCTCATTTTGCGATGAGTGCATCGACGGATCGTCGGCCGCAGCTACAAGCAGCCCCCCGTTCGCACCGGTCATGGCCGAGTTTACAAACGGATCGGCACATACATTCATCCCCACATGCTTCATGCAGACCATAGCCCTACGCCCGCAGAACGACATTCCGAGCGCCTCCTCCATAGCGGTTTTCTCATTAGTCGACCAATGTGAGTGCACCCCTCTCTCACGGGCCACGGCATTCTCTTGAATATACTCTGTAATCTCAGTCGATGGCGTCCCGGGATATGCGTAAACACCCGACAGTCCGGCATTTACAGCGCCCAAAGCAAGCGCCTCATCCCCGAGCAACATTAGTTTTCGGCTCATGATAAATCTGATTTAAGGTTAGTCTTGATTCAGAACAGCTCTGAATTCAACAGTTTTTCCGCTATCAAGTTAGTAAAAAAATACCACAATTCAGCCACAGTTTCTCATTTTTTTCTTTTTTTTACAATCTACGGCCCGGATCAAAAAACAACCGTTCCCGAAAGCCATTGCTGGCCCTCGGGAACGGTAAAAATTAATTTATATGTAACCGTCCGAATTGTTAAAATAATTTCAAGCAGTTACGTTAAAACGCGTTTATTCCTCGCCGTTGAGAATCTCGAGCATACGGATAGCCGACATCGGAATGCGGGTACCCGGGCCGAAGATAGCAGCCACACCGGCCTTGTAGAGGAAGTCATAATCCTGAGCCGGAATCACACCGCCGGCTGTAACCAGAATATCCTCGCGGCCAAGTTTCTTCAACTCCTCGATAACCTGAGGAATCAGAGTCTTATGACCTGCGGCAAGCGACGACACACCAAGAATGTGCACATCATTCTCCACAGCCTGACGGGCAGCTTCTGCCGGAGTCTGGAACAGCGGGCCCATATCCACGTCGAAGCCACAGTCAGCATAACCCGTAGCAACAACTTTGGCACCGCGGTCATGACCGTCCTGACCCATCTTGGCAATCATTATGCGGGGCTGACGGCCCTCGCGCTTGGCGAATTCCTCAGTCATCTTTCTGGCCTTGAGGAAATCGGGATCATCTTTAGTTTCGCTTGAATACACTCCTGATATAGTTCTGATAACAGCTTTATAACGGCCTACAACCTCTTCGCAGGCATCTGAGATCTCTCCGAGCGACGCACGCACACCGGCAGCCTTCACCGCCAGGTCAAGAAGGTTGCCCTTCTTGGTGCGCACACACTCCGTAATGTCGGCAAGCGCCTTCTTCACAGCCTCCTCGTCGCGATGAGCGCGCAGATCCTGAAGACGCTCACACTGTTCGTTACGAACTTCGGTGTTGTCAATCTCAAGAATATCGATAGGATCCTCGTGAGCCAGACGATATTTGTTGATACCTACAATAGTCTGGCGGCCAGAGTCGATACGGGCCTGTGTGCGGGCCGCAGCTTCCTCGATACGGAGTTTCGGGAGTCCGGTCTCGATAGCCTTGGCCATACCGCCGAGCTTCTCGATCTCCTGGATGTGCTCCCATGCTCTGTGAGCGATTTCGTTTGTCAGCGACTCCACATAATACGATCCGGCCCACGGGTCGATCTCCTTGCAAACATAAGTCTCCTCCTGGATATATATCTGCGTGTTACGTGCGATACGGGCCGAGAAATCGGTCGGAAGAGCTATCGCCTCGTCAAGAGCGTTGGTGTGGAGCGACTGAGTGTGACCCAGAGCGGCACCCATGGCTTCGATACAAGTACGGCCGACATTGTTGAACGGATCCTGCTCGGTAAGCGACCATCCCGAAGTCTGCGAGTGAGTGCGCAGGGCAAGCGATTTCGGATTCTTCGGATTGAACTGGCTCACGATCTTGGCCCAGAGCATACGGGCGGCACGCATCTTGGCGATCTCCATGAAGAAGTTCATGCCGATAGCCCAGAAGAACGACAGACGGGGCGCGAATGTGTCGATATCCATTCCGGCATTGACACCGGCGCGCAGATATTCCAGACCGTCGGCAAGCGTATAGGCAAGCTCGATATCGCATGTAGCGCCAGCCTCCTGCATATGGTAGCCCGAAATGGATATCGAGTTGAACTTAGGCATATTCTGCGAAGTGTACTCGAAAATATCTGCGATGATACGCATCGAGAACTCCGGCGGATAGATGTAGGTGTTACGCACCATGAACTCCTTGAGAATGTCGTTCTGGATAGTTCCGGCCATCTCTTCGAGTTTGGCACCCTGCTCCAGACCGGCATTGATATAGAACGCAAGCACAGGCAGCACCGCGCCGTTCATGGTCATAGAAACAGACATCTTGTTGAGAGGAATTCCATCGAACAGCACCTTCATGTCCTCGATCGAGCAGATCGACACACCTGCCTTTCCTACATCGCCCACCACGCGTGAGTGGTCGGCGTCATAGCCGCGGTGTGTGGCAAGGTCGAAAGCCACAGAAAGGCCTTTCTGACCTGATGCGAGGTTTCTGCGATAAAACGCATTCGACTCGGCCGCGGTCGAGAATCCGGCATACTGACGGATAGTCCACGGACGAATGGCATACATACCACTGTACGGGCCTCTCAGGAACGGGGGCAGACCGGCCACATAATCGAGGTGTTCCATCCCCTCGAGGTCGGCCTTCGTATAAATCGGTTTAACGGGAATCAGCTCAGGGGTGAGCCAGTCTTCACCGGCCGCCGGAGCGGCTGTTGCCGGGGTGCCAAAGGCATCGGCTATGATATTGATATTTTTAAAATCGGGTTTCATGGCTTACTTTTTAAGAAGACGCTGATTAAATTGCTGAAGAGTTTCAAGCACATTGCTTCTCACATGAATAAAATTCTCGATGCCGAGAGCCTTGAGATCCTCCGTGCATGCCGGTGCACCGGCCACAACGAATTCTGCACGGCCGTCAAGCAGCTTGAATGCCTCGGGAGCATACTGTGCATACTCATCGTCCGACGAGCACAGAATCACGATATCCGCGCCCTTCTCCATAGCGGCGGCAACACCCTCTTCAACCGTATTGAATCCGATATTGTCAAGAATCTCATATCCGGCACATCCGAAGAAGTTTGATGAGAACTGGGCGCGAGCCAGACGCATAGCCAGATTGCCAATGGTGAGCATAAACGCTTTCGGACGGTTCTCTGCGTGCTCGGTGGCAAGACGCAGAGCCTCGAAATCGCTGGCCTGACGCTCGGTGCGCAACACCTTCGCGCTGTCGCCTTCCTTGGCGCAGCCACACGACGAAGCCTCTTTGCCACAGGCGCTCGCCATATTCTCGATCTTGCCGGCTGCCATCTCGTTGAAGTTGGGGAACTGGTTGGTTCCAAGCAGAATCTCCTTACGACGGGCCATATCCTGATGACGTTTTACCGACGACTCATTCACTGCTTTCTGTATATCGCCTGAGTTAACGCATGCAACGAAACCACCCTTGTCCTCGACCTCAATAAAGAGTTTCCACGCCTCTTGGGCCAGAGAAACAGTCAGAGTCTCGACATAATATGAACCGCCTGCAGGATCGACTACCTTGTCAAGGTGGCTCTCCTCTTTCAGCAACAGCTGCTGGTTGCGGGCAATACGCTCAGAAAATTCATCGGGAGTCTTATAGGGAACATCAAAAGGTGTTACCGTGATGGAGTCGACTCCTGCCAGTGCTGCCGACATGGCCTCCGTCTGGCTGCGGAGCAGATTCACATGTGCATCGTAAATAGTCTGGTTGAAGCGCGATGTAATGGCATGAGCCATCATCTTGCACGCATCTTTGCTCTCGGGCTTGTACTGTTCCACGATCTGGGCCCACATCATTCGGGCCGCACGGAACTTGGCAAGCTCCATGAAGTAGTTCGATGAGATACCCATGTTGAACTTCACACGGGCAGCAACTTCATCGGCCGGAACCCCGGCCTCGGTCAGCAGAGTCAGCCATTCGGCACCCCATGCCAGCGCATATCCGAGTTCCTGGAATATATATGCTCCGGAGTTGTTGAACATAACCGAATCAACACCCAGACAGCGCAGACCGGGCACATCTTTCACCGCACTCAGCAAAGCCTTTGCATCGGCAACAACCACGGCTGCATCAACATCGGTTCCGTGACGGAAAGCGCGTTTGAACGGATTATAGTCGATTGAGCCGCGGAAAGTTTTCTCGGCTCCCACTTTTTTCAGATAGGCCACCAGAACCTCGGCAAGGGCTAAAGCCTTGCGGGGACAGCTTTTGAAGTTGACCTCAACCTTTTCAAGGTCAATCCCTTCAAGTGCGGCCGCAATAGCTTCTGACGTGGTCTCGGCAAGATTGAAGCCAAGCGAATTCACACCCTTTCCAAGCACATCCAGAGCCACCTTGTTTGCCTCTGCGGCATCAGACGGGAGAATCTCCTGGCGTGTAAGCCAGTTATTGTCGGCACGTGTGCCGCGCACATAGGGAAATTCACCCGGAAGGGTATCAGTGGTCTTGAGGTCGGCAATGTCGCCGCGCTGATACATCGGCTGCACATTGAAACCCTCGTTGGTGCGCCACACCAGTTTCTTGTCAAAGGGAACGCCTTTAAGGTCGGCGTCGACCTTTGCACGCCATGTCTCATAGCTCACTGGCGGAAACTGTGTGAACAGTTTTTCTTTATTATCTGCCATGATAGGTATAAAAAATAGTTTGGGTTATATTTTTACATGGTTATTAGTCCTGCTTTACTGTTGCCGGAAGTCGCGGAATCTATCTCCCGCCCCTGCAACATGCCTTGGATGAGGCAAATTTACAAAATCCTAATGTAAATGCCGCATTTTAACAGAAATTTTTTTGATATGAACACACCTTTTTCCGGGGCTCTACAGAATCAGTTGCCGCGTAACGGCTCATATACCCTTTCGCCGATCTGCATCGCAAGCTGTTTGCCGAATTCCTGCCATTTTTTCATCTGACCCATAAGAGAATAAATCCGTTCAAGATCATAACTCCCCATCGCTCCGGTCAAGGCCTGTATGTCACGTCTCAGGTCATTCACAAAACAACGTGCCATATCATATTTAAGCGCTATCAGCGCCCGTGGCACAAGATCATCAAGGCGGTCTGCCTCACCCTCAACCTTGGTTCCCTTGAAATAGATCTTACTAAGCTGATGTTTTTCGACCACAAGGTCGGTAACAACAGCGCGTATGCTGTCGTCAGGATGCGACAGCATATGTTTTTCCAGATACCCTGATGCGAATTCACTCATCGCCTCGGCACATGCGTTTTCCACCCGCTCATTAAGCTTTTTCTCGGCAATGTTTATATCCTCCGTGGTGCGGGCAGTGCGGTTTATTTCTTCTCTGCCCTCTGCCAGCAACCTGTCGCGGAGCATCGCCCCCTTTTCAACCTGCACCCTGACATCATTGTCCCAGCAGCTCTCACGTATCTGCAGGGCCTCCTCATATATGCGCTGATAAATCGCGTTGGTAAATTTCACATTGTCCACTTCCAGGTCATCGCGCACAAAATCTATAACCTTTACAGGCTCTCCACGCTCGTCGCTTCCGAAATCATCGCCCAGCCCAAGCATCCCGAACTTCAATACCAGACGCAGCAGCGACCTCTCCTGAGGCGCAAGAATGCGGGCATGTGCATTCTCGGCACCCGACACAGTTTCAACAAGTTGTGCTGTCACCGGAACCTCATGCTCTACCTGAGAGGTTATAGCAGGAGTTTCCCCTCCACCGTCAACAGATTCCTGAGCCGGCCTCCCCTCTTCTGCCCCTGCAACAGGCCTATCCGTCACGATCTGACCGCCTGCAGGCGGTTCCTGCGCATCCGGAACATTCCTGATACTGTCAACAGCAGCCTGACGGGCTACAGTCCGGGCGGCAGCCTCCCTCATCTGCGCCATAAACACCCTTACCTGCCTGAGCAACACACTCTCCTCTATGCCGAATGTCATGCTGCACTCCTTGACATATATCGACCGGGTAATCTCATTCGGGATATTGGCAACCGACTGCAGGATGCTCCCCACCACCTTCGACCGCTTAACCGGATCATTACGGCAATCGTTCAGAAGCATGTCGATTTTAAAGCGGATGAAATCCACCTCATTGGCGGCAATATACTCCTCAACCTCCGTAGCTCCGTGCGATTGAGCGAATGAATCCGGATCATCCCCTTCTGGCAACAGCACAACCTTGATATTCAGGCCTTCGGCAAGCAGCAGGTCGATACCTCTCAGAGAAGCCTTGATACCGGCCGGATCGCTGTCGTATATCACAGTCACATTCTCCGTAAAACGGTGTATAAGCCTGATCTGTCCCTGGGTAAGCGATGTGCCTGATGATGCGACAACATTCTCTACGCCCTGTTGGTGCATAGAGATCACATCCATATATCCCTCGACCAGAATGCACTTGTCTTTCTTTACAATTGCCTGCTTCGCCTGATAGAGGCCATATAGTTCACGGCTTTTAGAGTAGATGAGCGACTCGGGCGAATTGATGTATTTCGCGATCTCTTTCGATGAGCTCAGTGTGCGGCCGCCAAAAGCCACTACCTTGCCCGAAATCGTGAACACCGGATACATTACACGCGCCTTGAACCGGTCATATAACGTGCCGCGCTCGCTGCGGCCGCAAAGACCTGTGTCAACCAGATATTTCTCGTTATAGCCGGCCGCCAAGGCTGCTTTAAGCAGATCATCGCGCCTGTCGGGAGCATATCCGAGTCTGAAACGCTCAACAGCCCATTCGTTTATTCCGCGCTCACGGAAATAGGCCATACCCACATCGCGCCCTTCGGGAGTATCCGACATGTTCGACTGAAAATGTTTCATGGCGAACTCGTTGACCTCCATCATAGCCGTGCGCTCGTTCATCTCACGCCGCTCGGCATCAGTCACCTCATGCTCCTGAATTTCGATATGGTATTTGTTGGCCAGATAGCGCAACGCCTCCCAATAGGTCATCTGCTCATGCTCCATCACAAAGTTGACCGGACTGCCACCCTTGCCGCAACTGAAACACTTGCATATACCCTTCGATTTCGACACATGAAACGATGGGGTTCGCTCATTGTGAAACGGACAAAGCCCCACATAACCCGAGCCGCTACGGCGCAGATGCACGAAATCGCTCACCACCTCCACAATGTCGGCAGTGTCTATGATTCGCTGCACCGTTTCACGGTCAATCTTTTTCATGTTCCGGTAATCTTTGATTTCTTTTACAAAGATACGCAATCCCCCAGACAAATTAACCCGTTTCATGCAAGGAGCGCATGTAAAAAAAGCTTAATTCCAGTCATCAGTCTTAAACGTCACCTCAATTCAGGTTGTTAGATTATTAATTAAATATAACCGCCTAAAAAAGATGTTTCAACTAACTGTCAGAAAGATATCAGCAGGGATATGCCTTTTTGCCTTGCCTGCGGCGCTGTTTGCCACCGAGCCGGAAGAGTATCTTGACAACCCGCTTCCCTCTACCTGGTCTTATATTCCGGAAATCAGCATGGATATACCTGAGGCAACCGAAGGATGGTGGAAGAATTTTTCCGATGCCACACTCGACTCGCTGATGGCTGCCGGTATAAACAACAACTATGACATAGCCATCGCTGCCCGACGTGCTGAAATGGCACGTAACACCATGAAATCTGCCCGGGGTGGATGGATGCCTCAAGTCGGACTGAGTGCCGGATGGACACGCTCACGAAACAGCGGCATGATAGCACCCCCCTATGGCGAAGCCTCGACCGAAAGCTACTTCTCAGCCGGACTTAACGCAAGTTGGGAAATCGACATTTTCGGGAAAGTCGCATCTAGTGTAAAAGCCAAGAAAAGTTCATGGAGAGCGTCCCGGGCCGAACAGGCAGGCGTGATGCTGTCTGTAAGTGCTCAGATCGCATCGACTTACATGAAACTGCGCACTCTCCAGCAACAGCTTTCAGTGGCACGCAGCCACAGCGAAAGTCAGATGAAGATTGTCAACATAGCCAAAGCCCGCTTTGAAACCACACTCGCCTCAAAGCTCGATGTAGCCCAGGCTTATGAAGTCTACTATTCGACTACAGCATCTATTCCTATGCTCGAGAACTCTATCCACACGGCCATAAATTCACTGGCGGTGCTGACCGGCATGTCGTTTTCTGAAGCATCTGCCATTTTGAGCGATCCCGCTCCGCTGCCCGACTACATGCTGCCTGTAAATGCCGGTGTCCCGATGCAACTTCTACGCCGGCGTCCCGACATTGCCCAGGCTGAAATGGAACTTGCGGCATATGCCGCAGAAATAGGAATTGCAAAAAAAGATTTCCTACCTACATTGACCATCGACGGGAGCATCGGCACAGCCGCGCATGAATTAGGCGATCTTATGCACAAGCAGACACTGACCTATTCGGTTGCGCCATCAATCAGCTGGACTATCTTCGACGGCATGCAGCGGCGCTATGCCCTCGCCAATGCCCGTGAAACCATGCTCGCAGGCATCGACAATTACAATCTTACGGTGGCTAATGCCGTGCGGGAGGCTGATAACGCTCTATCCACCTATTACTCAAGCCTGAGATATGTGGAAGCTGTGCAGAAAGTTGTCGACCAGAACGTAGAGGAACTCGCTCTTGCTGTTGACCGTTACAAAAACTCCCTCAGCCCGATGAGCGATGTCGTCACAGCCCAGCTCAACTCTCTGGCTGCCGAAAACCAGATGATCGAAGCCAGAGGGTCAGCTCTTTCCGCTCTTATAAGCCTCTATGAAGCGCTTGGTGGAGGTTTCAATATAAATACCATCCAATAGTTTTCATAATTCACAACAAAAAATCAGACATACAGCAATGAGCACACAATCACTTATCATATCTGTTTTGATTCCGGCGGCAGTCCTTGCAGCCTGCCACAAGACATCCGGAAACCACGACTCGACACAGGTGCCGGAGATAACCGTGGCAACTCCCGAGATAGACT
>CAMWTV010000055.1 GCA_947177215.1 uncultured Muribaculaceae bacterium | reverse complement strand
TCCCAGACCTCATCGACCATACGGTCTAAACCGCTTTCCAACAGAATTGCGGTTTCTATAAACACGCGTCCCCCCTTTGCCATACCGTCCTTTGACTGCCGCCATCGTCCGATATCCGATTTGACCGCGCCATGAACCAGAGAATTAAGCATTGCCAACTTCTCTGAATCAGAAAAAACCACGCTGGCAAGCACACGTCTGTCAATCACATATCCCCCGTCACACTCTTTTACAGCATCCCCACAGATCTGCTCCTTGATCGAAGCCTTGATCACTTCGCTACTGTCCATCAGTGCTTTGGCGCGGCTGTCACAGTCATAAACAGCATACCCCATAGCCGAAAGCATCCTGCATATCACCGACTTGCCGCTTCCTATTCCACCGGTCACAGCTATCGTCTTCAACGAACCCGCACATTCATCCGAAAAAACATCCGACATCTCGCCACACATAATCACTCAACCTGCTCGATAACAAACTCCACCAGTTGAGGGTTAGCTGATCCACCCCTTATATAGTCAGGCATTTTAGACAGACTTATCGGCAGCGATTTGACCTCGTTTGTCACCATATTATAGTCAACTGTCGCCTTTATGGCAAAATTATCCTTGTTATACATGCTTTTTGGCAACAGATACGAAACCTCTATCATCGACGGAAACGTAACAATCTTTCTTCCGGCCGGCACATTGACCGGCTCGACGGCAACAGACCGCTTCTTGGCAACAAGCGGCTCTACAGGAAAACTTACATAAACCGACGACGGGATAGCTCTCATTCCCGCCGGCACATCCAATGCAACCTCCACTCCGGTTGTATCTGTCAGATTGGCCAGCTCTATCGGCTTTGTTGAAATCGAATGCACATCATATCTCAGCGAGGAATTCGAGAATATCTCCACCGAATCAACATCACATATCGGATGCCCGGCATAAGCATATTGCGGCAAAGTGCGTATCTCGCTCCTGATCATGAGCGGCACTTTTATTCCGGCATTTGTCGTATATATCAGCCTGAGAGAATCCGGCCTCATCGTAACTACTGTCGCACTCATTCCGAACAGATTTCTGACAGCAGCATTAAGTTGAGCCTGACTCATAAGCAGCATCGTGTCATTGACTTGCGTAAAATCGTCAAACCTTAGCTTCAACGATGGAGCATGCGCCCAGGCAACCTGCATCAACGACGATCCCTTATCCTTGATGGTGACATTCAACGACGGGTTATACCCGGAAAGCACAGTGGCATTCTCCGGAAAACCATCTATCGCCACAGGCAACAGATAATTCTTCTGCACATCATCGTTCAATGCCAAAAGAACCCAGAAAACCGCAGAAATCGCAAGAAAAACAAAAAAAGAAAGGATGTTGCGCCCTTTCCCGGAGCGCAACCCCTCTCTTATATCATTATATAACTCCGTTATCTTCAAAACTTGATGGAGTTGCAGGCTATGCTTGCCTTATGCTTTTTTTGCCTCGGCGTCAGCGGCGGCATCGGCAGCCGACGGATAAACCGAACCTTTGTCTATTTTAATTGACACACCGTCGGCGATAGAGATAATAAACGCATTCTCTTTTACCTCTTTGATCTTGCCATAGATTCCGCCGGCAGTTATGATATTGTCACCCTTCTGCAGACCTTCACGGAACTTGCGGATCTCCTTCTGCTTTTTCTGCTGCGGACGGATCATCATAAAATAGAAAATGGCGATAAGAGCCACAATCATGAAAATACCGGAATAGTTATTCCCGGCGCCCTGTGCCTGAAGGGCAATAAGTTGCTGTAACATCAGTTGTTATACTTAATAAGTTAAAAATTCTATTTCTTGCCTCCCCCTCATTATATATAACGGCTTAACACATCCGTTATTATCTCATTTCAAAAGTTTTCCCTCCTCTTTCAGATAGCTTGCCACAGAGAAAAGCACACCGTTGATAAACTGTCCGCTGCGGTTGGTGCTGTAATAGTTGGCAATCTCCACATACTCGTTCATCGTAACGGCCATCGGAATCGCAGGGAAATTAAGCAGTTCGGTTATAGCTGTAGTCAGAATAACGATATCCATAAATGCAAGACGTTCCGGATCCCATGAGCTGTCATTGATAAACTTGTCGATATAGCTTCTGTAAGTCTCACGCTCCTTGATGGCATTCATAAACAGTTCAGGGCCGAACTTTGCATCCTCATCATCCTTATACATGGGCAGAAGCGCAGTGTCATGCGATTTCGATGCAGCGAAATGCTTTATCGACTTCAACACGAAAGTCCCCATAATAGCAAGGTCATCGTTCCAGTAAACCGACCTCCCCTCCATCGCCTCTGCAAGAGCGTCCGACGGGAAAACAACATTCTTGAGCAACGTGCGCCACAGCTCGCAGTCTGTCGTGAAATCAGTGCTATCCGCAGCCATATAATCCTTATACGCCTCAGAAGCCTTGATCTTGTCAAGCAATTCTTTAAGCATATAATAATCGGTCTCCCACGAGAAAGGATGCTTCTTCAGATACTCTTCCATATCCGGATTATGCCTTATTGCATCCACAAAAGCATTTTCCACAAAACGCATGTTCGGGTTCAGCTCATTGTCTGTGGGACAATACTTGGTCTTGGCGGCCTCGATCCTCTCGTTTTCCATATCGGTTATGAAAACCGGAAGAATAAGCAGTGCGTGATATAGCTCGTAAGCCTTCTCAAGCGATTCATCAAGCGACTTTCTCGCTCTGGCATAAGAAGTCTGGGCATCCTGATATTCGCGCAGAGTCTTAACTGCCATATCCACACCCTTCTGGAAACCGGCAAGTGTAAAAGTCTCATCCTGACGCGCGGCATCAAGAATCATCTGGTTCGGAGCAATCACCGTATTGATAACAACCGTCCAGAACTGCACGTCTTCCTCAAGATCATGGCGTTTTTTCTTACGGTAATCGGTATAGACCGCCGACTTGATTATAAGGCTATACAGCCGCAGAAGCGTATCGTCAAATGCCTCTATCCCGGTCTCACCCTTGGCAATAACCTCACGGATATCAATATTCGAGGCAAGGGCCTGAGCCAGCTTGTTTCCGGAAATCATATTGGCCTCGCCAAGCGATTCGAGCGGATTGCGCCGTCTTGAATTATCCACGCGATAGCCCGAAAGCTCCATTACGAGCAAAAGGATATTCAGATAAGTTTTATAGGCATACTGGTTATCACGGCTCCTGCCGTCCGGCGCCTGTTGCAGTTGGAATTCACTACGGGTCAGCAGATATGAATAGAGCATCTGCACAACCTTTATTCGTATCAAAATTCGATTAATCATTTCTAAATGTCCTATTGTTGTTTTGCTCGGTGCAAAGGTAGTAATTTGTATTCATTCGGCAATCACTCCTCTTTGACTTTTTTTCAGTCAACATCGGTTCTCACGCTCTCTGCACCCGCTTCAGCCGGTTTATTCGGCTTTCTAACCACCCCCACGCCTTTCTTCCCGTCAATTCCAATGAGAAGCGCCTCGTCAAACGCCACAAGCCTCAGATACTCGCTTTCATACTCTGCCTCACAGCCGTCAAGATAATCCACATCGAAATAATCATTGCGCCCGAACGGATTGATAGTGAAATATCCCACTCCGAACGATGTCAGATTCTGAAAAAAGTGAGTGCCTTGACTTGGCTCTATACGATAATTCTCGAGAGCGGTCTCCACAACCAGACGGGCCCCGGCTATGTCAGCCCATTTCACCGGAATACCGAGTGCGCTGTCGCTCGAGCCCCAGCGACCGGGGCCTATGAGCACATAACCCTCGTCATTCTCCACAAACCGCCGGTTCACAGCCGCTATCTCTGCCGCTATCAGCGGCGTTTTCAACGAAGAAAATGCTTCCGGCCTCACATATAGGATTTTCCTCACATTGTCAGTCGTGCCGTGGCCCAACGCTGTAGTGCTTTTCAGCAGAAGTTCGCTCTCAGGCAGCTTCATCATCTCTTCGTCCACATCCTCCTTCCTGTCTATGATCGGCCTGATCTGAAGCCAGTAGATGCGCCCTTTCAACACCCCCTCATTGTCTATATTCCCCGCGAATTCGATCTCAACCGGACGCTGCATGGCCTGCTGGCCCTCTGTAAGCATCAGATTTACGGCATCGGCAAGCGGAAACGCCCCGTCCCTGAGGATATTGGCAAATGTCACCACTTTTCTGCCCGGCCCAGTCGCATTGTCTCTCATCATCTGATCGTTCACATCATAAGTCGACACCATCAGCCGCAGCGCGTCAGTATGTTTGAAATCCTGCACACTGGCACGCGTCAGGTTAAAACTGTCATCCACCTTAAACGTAGCCTTGTCATCTTTCAGACTTAGACAATACAATTCCCTCTGCGTGTCACGCAGAGCCAAATCAAGAGTGGATGTCTGCAACACCTTGTGAGGATATTTCGGCGAAAACCTTAGCGCGCGTCCACCGTCCACAATATACTTTCCGAGGCCCACTGCCACTTCAGCCACCCCCTCCTCCGGCAACTCCTCATTCAACGGATAATAATTGAGCGAACGTCCCACACCGGCAAACGACGGGAAATAATATCCGTCATATTCCTTACCCACAACCTCCTGTATTATGACAGCCATCTTCTCCTGGTCGATAACATTCGATGTAGCCGTCATATAAGCCTTACTCTCGGCATAGAACACCGACGCATAAACGCCCTTTATGGCATCAGTCAGCAAACGCCTCATATTCTCGGCATCATCAACATGCGGAATCATATATGTAGAATACACACCGGCGAAAGGCTGGTAATGCGAATCCTCGAGCAGGCTCGAGCTTCTCACCGCAAGCGGACGGTCAACCACTTCGGTCAGCGCCAGAAGGTCATCGCGCACTCTTTCTGGCAGCCGCGCCTTGAGAAAAGCTTCCAGAATCTCTTCGTCCGGCACATTGCTTAGAGCCAGCGGATAAAGATCGTTGTCGGCCATGAACTCGTCAAAAATATCCGTACACACAACCACTGTGCGCGGAATCGAGATCGCCACACCCATAAAGTTATCACATTCAGGATGTTTCTTTATTATCGAGTCTATAAACGCCAGGCCACGCCCCTTGCCTCCAAGCGACCCCTGGCCGATTCTGGCGAAATTCGAGTAATAGTCAAAGCGGTCTTTTCTGAATTCCGCAACTACACCCCTGTTCTTCATCTTGCGATATTTCACAATCAGATCGAAAAACAGGCGTTTCACAGCCGGAGCCTCCTCGATAGAATTGAACCGGTGATATTTTATAACATCGGCAATCGGGAACATCGCCCTCGAATACAGCCAGCGTGAGATATCATTTCTGCGTGCATGATACAGCAGCGATGCCGACGGGATGTCAAACATCCGCTTCTGCAACTCATTCACACTCGAAACCCTGAGAATCTCCTCCCCCGTCTCAGGATCCTTGAACGAGAAATCGCCGAATCCGAAACAACCCATTATAGCCTTCCCAAGATCAACCGGAAGCTTTTTCGAAGTCTTGTCAAGAAAAACCCCGTCGAACTCACCCACCTTTCCACGGTTTTCACTCTCGGTCGACTCCACGATGATAGGCAGATACGGATCATGCTCTCTCAGATATCTTGCAAATCTCAATCCTGCCTGCGGATCTTTCTCCCCCTCACGCATAAACGACACATCGGTTATCACACCCAGCATCTTGTCGGCGAATTTTTCATAGAGAGCAACCGCTTCCTCATAATCTCGGGCAAGAATCACCTTCGGACGGCCGCGCATGCGCAACATCTTCTCATGCTCGTTGAGCGCCTCCGTCGAGAAAATAACGCTCTGCTTTAGCAGAAACTTATACAGATGAGGCAGAATCGACGAATAGAATCTCACCGAGTCCTCCACCATCAGAATCATCTGCACCCCCACATCAAGCACATCGTTATCGGCATTACGCTTATCCTCGAGCAGCTTTATTATGGCAAGCAACAGGTCTACATTCCCGAGCCATGAGAAAACATAGTCCACGGCACTCAGATCCTCCTGGGCCAGACGCCGCGACACCGACTTTGAAAACGGAGTGAGCACCACAATCGGCACCTCAGGAAATCGCTTTTTAATCTCCTTCGATTCCGAGAATGTTTCACTTATATCCATTCCCGGCATAGCTATCACCAGATCTATCGACCTGTCCTCCATAACACCCAGAGCCTCTACGATATTAGCCACCCTGACAATACGTGGCGGAGACGACAGATTAAGCGACACATACTCATTATACAGCTGTTCGTCCACCCTGCCGTCCTCCTCCATCATGAAGGCATCATAAGGCGATGCCACCAGAAGCACATTGAATATGCGCCGCTGCATCAGATTCTGGAACGCCGTATCCTTCAGATACAGCTGGCTTAACGATTCTTCATTCATACTCTGGTCTTTTATTGGCAAATAACGGTTGTCAGCTCCCCCCGTTCAATCAAAGATTACGAAGCCTGGAAATAGCCTCATGAGGATTCTCCGCCGCAAACACATAGCTCCCCGCCACAAGTATATCCGCGCCGGCCTCGGCAAGCAACCGTCCGGTATGCTCGTTCACACCTCCGTCCACTTCGATTTTCGCATGCGACCCGCTCGCTTCAATCAAATCCCTTAGACGCTTCACCTTCTGAAGAGTGTTCATTATGAATTTCTGCCCTCCGAAACCCGGGTTCACCGACATAAGCAACACCATGTCCAGCTCCCCTATCACATCCTCCAGCATCGCCACCGGAGTCGACGGATTCAAAGTCACGGCCGCCTTCATACCAGCCTGTTTTATCTCGTTGATCGTTCTGTCAAGATGCACACAAGCCTCCTGATGCACATTCATTATAGCAGCCCCGCAGTCCCTTACCTTGCTTATATATTTCTGCGGTTCCACAATCATAAGATGCACGTCCAGAGGTTTCTCCGAACGTCGGCCTACCGCGTTCAGCACCGGGAATCCGAATGAAATGTTCGGCACAAAAACTCCGTCCATCACATCAAGATGCACCATATCGGCCTGACTGCTGTTGAGCATATCTATTTCCGAATCGAGCCGTCCGAAATCAGCGGCGAGTAATGAAGGCGAGACTTGCATATCCGTTTGATCTTTAAAAATGCGATTAATTAATTGGGGAATACATTCTGAGGAGAGAGACTGTTTCATAAAGTTCTTACTTCGAACCTTTGCTCTTCATGGCCTGCCACACTATATAGATCACACATAGCGCCAGCAGCACAAGACCTCCGATTGTAAAATAAGAATTATACTTCTCCACGCTCTCATAAAGCATATTCAGAGGCACCGTCTTGCCAAGCCAGTAGCCCAGGCCTGCGAGAATACAGTTCCATACAAGAGCGCCAAGAGCCGTAAACACCATAAAAATCCATACATTCATCTTAGCTATGCCGGCAGGTATCGAGATAAGCTGCCTCACAGCAGGAATCAGACGTCCGATAAAAGTCGACATCGCGCCATGCTCGTCAAAATATTTTTCAGCCTTCTCGACCTTAGCCTGATCTATCAGACACGCATGTCCAAATCGGCTGTTGGCAAAGGCATAGACAATCGGACGCCCCAGCCACATCGAAAGCAGATAATTTATCATAGCTCCCACTACCGCACCGACAGTGGCCACAAGCACAATCACAGCAATATTCATGTCACCTTTCGTCACAGCCAGATATGCAGCCGGAGGCACAACAACCTCCGACGGAAAAGGTATGAACGAACTCTCGATCACCATAAACAGAAACACAAGCCAGTATCCCGCATTCTCCACAAACAGATCCAGCAGAAACTTAGCATTCGCATAATCGCTGATCGCCAGCGTCACAAACAATTCATTCATATCGTTATTCCGTTAATGTTTTCACACAAATGATTCCGGTCACAAAATTACACAATTTTCCGCTCCTCCGAAACCCTAAAAATCCCAGATTTTCACTTCTTACCCCCACAGCCGCATTGACCATGCCGCGACTTCACGTCATCAAGCATCCTTTTGTAGAATTCCGCCTTCTTCTCAGGCGCCAGAGGATAGGCTCTTGACGTACTCGGCATGCGCCATATCCTCAGCATCCTCCCAAGCGGTTCATACAGCGCATCCGTAAATTCCCCCGTCTTAGGCACCGCTGTACCTGTCAACGCGGCAAGAACCCCGGCAGCCTTTTCACCCGTAGTCACAACCACATCGCAGCAAGGCATCCTCTCAAGCAGCCCCTTCAGATCCACCGGTTCAATTATCTCCAGAAACTTGTCGCTTGCGTTATCCTTAAGCCGCCTCACCCTGTGCCCGGTGTCATTCAAAGCTATCCCCTCCCTGTCAAGCAACCGTTTTATCTCATCCAGCCTGAACCTCTTGTTCTCACTGTCATAAAGCGCCATAGGGTCATTGAAATATATTATTCCCATCACCCGCCAGAAATCATTCGTGCGGTTAGGATAATAGAAATCCATACTCCATCTGTGAGGTTTTGGCGGAAAAGTTCCCATTATCAGCACCCTCGCTCCATCAGGCACATAAGGCTCCCAAGGATGCGTCTCCGTGTCACCCTGATTCACCGGCAATGCAACTCCGGCTCCATCATGACCATTTGAAATTTTACCCATAAACACTTCATTTATTCTAAACGTTCTACAAGAAACTGGGATTCCGTTTCGACTCTTAACCATCTTGTAATCACACCACAGTTTCAGGTGCGACACCTAAGAATAGGCAACAAGTTCTTAAAACACATTCCGGTCTGCAATCTGCAACAAACGCGACATAACGTTTTAACAACCCTATTTTCAACTGATTTTAACAGCTGTTTCTATGAGAAAGTTTATCGCCGAGGGCATCGGGGCAATGCTATTGATCCTTATAGGTTGCGGAAGCGCCATCATCATGGGGTCAGCGACAGGCGTTTGGGGAATCAGCCTTTGCTTCATCATAGTCCTGCTGTTACTGTTCTATTTCACCGGCCACATCTCAGGATGCCACCTCACACCTGCCGTCTCCCTGGCCATGTTGCTCTCCGGACGCATGCGCACAACCGACTTCAAAGTCTACATCCTCGCCCAGATTCTCGGCTCTGCGGCAGGCGCCGCATTACTCTACCTGCTGCTCGACCTCCATCCTGGCATAGATGTTCATGCCGTAATGAACGCCGCACCGCAGCCATCGCCGGCCACCACCGTCACTGTCACCATTACCCTGATCGCAGAAACCATGTTCACGCTTTTCTTGCTTCTGATCGTTTTTGGAGCCACCGACGACAACCGCTCCTTCGACCGATATGCCGGACTCACCGTGAACCTCGCGCTCTGTATAGTCAACGCCGCCGGACTTGGCTTCAGCGATTTCAAAATAGCAAACCCCACCGATCTGACCGGATATATCCGGTCTGGGGGATGGATCATCCTGGTCGGCCCCATGATCGGAGCTGTCGCTGCTGCCGCATGCTCGACTATGCTGTCAGAATATCTGTCTGCTCGCCGCCGCGCCTCATACCGTCATGCAGGTAAGCAAAACGCCGACGGGTCAGATTCTTGACTCGACGGCGTTTATTCTTTGCAGAAAACATCCGGTTAGGCTTTCACACGCTCCACATAGTTACCGTTACGTGTATCCACACGCACCTTGTCACCGATGTTGCAGAACAGAGGCACACGGATTTCGGCACCGGTCTCTACAGTTGCAGGTTTAAGTGTGTTGGTAGCTGTGTCACCCTTGATGCCGGGTTCGGTATATGTGATCTCAAGCACAACATTGGCCGGAAGCTCACATGTCAGAATCGTGTCTGAGGCAGCATGAACCATAGCCTCTACAACATCACCCTCTTTAAGAAACTGCACGCCCTCGATGCTTTCACCAGGAAGAGCTATCTGCTCGAACGTCTCAGTGTGCATGAAATTATATCCCATATCGTCCTTGTAAAGATACTGGTAGGGACGACGCTCGATGCGCACTTCATTGACCTTCACGCCCGAATTCCATGTCTTGTCAAGTATGCGGCCGGTTTTCACGTTACGCAGTTTGGTGCGCACAAAAGCCGGGCCCTTACCGGGTTTCACATGAAGAAACTCCACAATGAAAAAGTAGTTGCCGTCAATGTCGAGGCACATGCCATTCTTAAAATCAGCTGTTGTTGCCATAAAATTTTTCTGTCTTTATATTTTTTGATTTGATTTCTGAGTCTGTGTCGTTGCCGTAGGTCGCCTGAATACGCGCCACACGGAGATTCGGGCAGAAAAAAGACATCCCGAAATCTCAAATTGTTGCAAAGTTACGATTTTCCTCTCTAATTCCAAAATTTTAAGAAACCACGGCATTCAACACTTCAAGATCGGCCCCGGCACCTTTTTTTGAACAGTTTTTCCATCAAAGCATAATTATTCCGACAAAAACCATGCATATTTGGATAAAATTTTGTAATTTTGGCCATTATTCCTGAATATAACCTTTTAAACAAATCATGCATTAGCCCGCATCTCAGTCTATCGTGTTGAGCACACCAAAATCCTCGACATCTTTATCTGACTGCATCCCAGGCCATTCCATGGCTTAGGACATAGTGCACCAAATCAAAAAATCATAGTAATTATCAATAAAACTCTTATGCTTAACAAATCTTTACGGAAAACCGCCTATGTCGTCATGGCATCGGCTCTTGGCTCAAGCATGATTGTGGGATGTATCGACCACGACTACGACCTGAGCAAAGACATGGATCTGAATGTCACATTAGGTGGAGAAGAGCTTAACCTCCCAGTATGCTCGACCGCACCCCTTACTTTGAAAGACATTCTCGAGCTTGACGACGACAGCTCTATAAAAGAAGCGAAACAAGGCGAGTACGGCCTCAATGCAGGCGACTATGTTCTTGTTCAGGCACCCGAAAACGAATCGGAGCCATCCACTGTCAAAATCGCCGAAGTTCACATCAACGACTTGGGAGGCTCCAAGACAGCCAAAGAGCAGCTAACCGTTATCGAAGTTGCCGGAACAGCCATAATCCGTCCGGAAAACCCGCTGACAACAAACCTGTCGCTCATCGACAACAACGTCGACACACGAATAAAATCACTCGAATGGGCCGACACCGACGTGGAAGTTTCCGTGCGTCTGTCATATACCAGCACAGCCGGATACGATGGCACCCTGACTATCATTGACGGTGCAACCGCCACTTTCAGCGACCAGTGGATCATGGACATAACAGACCCCGCAACACGTAATTTGGGCATTGTTGTCGACGAGAACCACAAAAACATCCTCCGCTTCACCAAAGAACTCTCTTTCAGTGGCGGCGACTATGTTGACCTTATCGTCAATGTAAAACAGATCACATTCCCGTCGCAGGTTTCTCAGGGTCAGGGCTTGTATGCACCCGGTATGTTCGACATGCAGGTG
>CAMWTV010000054.1 GCA_947177215.1 uncultured Muribaculaceae bacterium | reverse complement strand
CCTGACCGGTGTTGCCGCCTCTCAAATGGGGGGGGGTATTTACCTGTCTATCAATACGTTAGTTACTTTATAACAAAAGGCGCACTTATCGGCATGGCCGATGAGCGCGCTTTTTTGCATCTAAACTTCAGCCGCGAAAGAACGGCCATTGCGGGTTGATGAACGGAATGTTTCCGGTTATCGGCCTTTGATTCAAAAAAATAACCAAATAATAAACCAATAGGTATAATAATATAGAGCTGAAAAATGAGAAAAATGATATTGCTATGTGTGGTGTTTATGCCGCTGGCCCTTTTGGGGCAGAAGGTGGCTTTGAAGACCAACTTGCTTTATGACGCGCTGCTGACTCCGACTGTCGGAATGGAGGTCGGAATAGCTCCGAAATGGACAGTGGAGGCCAACGCATCGCTTAACGCATGGGCGGTGAACGACCACCGCTGGAAACAATGGATGGTGCAGCCCGAGGCCCGCTACTGGTTCTGTCAGCGTTTCTCAGGCCATTTCGTTGGCGCACATCTGATTGGAGGACAGTATAATTTCGGCAACATCGACGCGAATTTCAAGTTTTTAGGCACTGATTTCTCCAAACTCAAAGACGAGCGTTATCAGGGCTGGATGGCCGGCGCAGGTGTTGCCTACGGTTATTCGTGGATTCTGAGCCGCCACTGGAACTTCGAGGCGGAGATAGGCCTGGGGTGGATCTACACGCGGAGCGATGTTTACCGCTGCTCGGACTGCGGCCGCAAGCTTCGCACCGGAGTGCCGCACAATTATGCCGGACTGACCAAGGTGCAACTCAGCTTCCTTTATGTGTTCTGATCAAAACCAATCGACAATCACAGATTAAAAAACACAGGAATCATGAAAAGATTCATCGCAATATTTGCATTCACACTTACGCTTCTTTGTCCGGCACCTGATGCCGTGGCCAAGGCCGACGCGTCGCTGCTGAAAGTGCATCATCTTGATGTGGCTGTTGACGAGCAGGCTGAAAAGGTGACGATCGACCTGACGCTTAACATGGCTTCGATCAAGCCCGGCATTGACCGCGAAGTTGTTTTCACGCCGGTGATGATTTCGGCCGGCGCGACCGACTCGCTTGAACTGCCTGAGATAACAGTGGCAGGCAAGAACCGCTATTTCTGGCATGTGCGCAATGATGATGCGGAGGATGCCGCGCGGGTTTACCGTGGCGGAGCCAAGGGGCTTGTGAATTACAGCCAGACGGTTGATTTCGAGCCGTGGATGGGACAGAGCACGGTTGAGATGCGTCTGGAGTCGGCCACCTGCTGCAACACGCCCGAGCGGATCGACGGGCCGAGCCGTCACGGAAACGTGGAGCTGGCGCAGATCGACACGCGGCGTCCGGATCTGCTTGCAGAGTTCGTTTACATGCGTCCGGCCGACGCAGGGCCTGTGATGAAGCAGATCGAGGGTAAGGCGTTCGTGTCGTTTGTGGTGAACCGCACCGAGCTGAAGCCCGACTATATGGTTAACCGCAGGGAGATAGCGAAGATTCTCCAGTCGATCGACTTTGTTCGCAACGACAGCGACGCCACGATAACTCATGTGCATATCAAGGGTTTCGCCTCGCCCGAGGGAAGCTATTCGAACAACGTGAGGCTGGCTCGCGGCCGAACGGAGACACTGAGGCGTTATGTGCGCGACCTGTATCATTTCCACGACACGACGGTGACCACATCGTTTGACCCGGAGGACTGGGGCGGTCTGCGCAGCTATGTGAAAGACTCGCTCAACTACCGGCTGGAGAACCGTGCGGGCATTCTGGAGATAATAGACAGCAATCTGGAGCCGGATCCGAAAGACAATATGCTGAAGCAGACTTATCCGGCCGACTATCAGGTTATTCTGAAAGAGATTTATCCCTGGCTGCGTCATTCTGACTATACGGTGAAATACCGCATCAGGGAGTATGCCGACATAAACGAGATTCGCCGTGTTTTTGCAGCCGACCCGACACGCCTGCGTCTGGTAGACTTCTATACGCTGGCCAATACGTATGAGGAGGGGTCGCCCGAATATTTCGAGGTGTTTGAAACGGCGGCGAAGGTTTATCCCGATGATCCGGTGGCCAATCTGAACGCCGCCAACATAGCCATGCAGCGCGGGGAATATGACCTTGCACAGAGCCGTCTGCTGAAAACGGGGCATACGCCCGAGGCGGAGTTCGCCCGAGGAGTTCTGGCCGCGCGCAGGGGCGATTACCGGTCGGCACTCGAGCTTTTCGAGACGGCCAAGGCCGGTGGCATCGAGGCCGCAGGGCGGTATATCGACAGTGTGAACGCCATCAGAAACCATTATCCTGTCAAGGTGACGGTTGAGATGGAGAGCGAGAAAAAATGACAAATAGAAAAACAAATATATTAACTAATTATTAATCACAAAAATGAACAAATTATCAAGAGTTCTGACAGGCCTTTGTGCCGTTGCGCTCTGCGCATGTTCAAGCGACGAGCCCATGCAGGGTGATGGTGGACAGCAGATTCCTGCCGGCCCCACCGGGGATACAGCTTATCTGGCCATCGATATCTGTGACGCCAACGAGATTGGCCGCGGCAGTGACGGAGGTTTCGAGTATGGCGTTGACGAGCAGGCTGTTTCAAACGCTTATTTCTATTTCTACGATGAGAGCGGTCTGTTTGTGTCGGAGGCCAATCTCTGGAATCCGGGTAAACCCGGCGCAGATGATGAAAACATCGAATATTTCGGTGAAAACACAGTTGTGCTCAATGGTCTGACCGGCAAGAAATTCCCTTCGTATGTTGTTACGGTGCTCAACCGTCCGGAGGTGTTCACTCCCGGCGCCACCCTCGACGAGATGGGCAAGATCATCATCGACTCATACAAGAGCGGCAACAACTTCATCATGACCACCACAAGCTGGCGTGGAGATGCCGACGACCATAGCGATAAATATTATTTCGCTACCAAGCTTCAGGATAAGAACTTCTTCAACGAGCTGCCCACGAAAGAGGATATCACCAACGACCGCCGCATGGAGATCTATGTTGAGCGTCTGGCTGTGAAAGTGCGCGTGAAAATGAGCCTCAAGAACGAGTCGATCGAAAAGAACGGCAAGACTCTCTACAAGCTTTCGTTGACTGCCGCCGGCAAGCCCAACGCAGGCACCGGCAATGGTGACACCACCGCCGACACAGACCTGTATGTAAGCTTCGAGGGTTGGGCGCTGAACTCGACCGCCAAGAGCACAAACCTGATGAAGAGCCTCGAGGGTCTGACCGCATCTACTTCGGTTGACGGCTGGGACAAATGGAACATGGCAGCTCTGCACCGCAGCTACTGGGGCAAGGCAACCACTTACGGTCTGGCCGGTGACGCTCTCAAGGCTGCATTCAACACTCCGGTGAATTACACCCAGCTGACCAATGAGATCGGCGGTGCAACTTACTGCATGGAGAACACCAACAAGGCAGACAACATTTCGCAGGATGGTCTGATTGTTCCCTCGAAGACCACTTCGGTGCTTCTGAAGGCTGTTGTTTGCGATGTCAATGGCAATCCTCTCGACCTGGTTACCTATCAGGGGCTTACATTCGTGAAAGACCGTTTTGTAGACTACATCATGGCTGCTGTCAATCCGCAGTATTTCACCCGTGTGCTGGTGGGCAACGAATCGGATTACAACGAAGAGAACCCGATCACCGACGCCAACTATAACTATACCGGAATCACTGTTACTGATGTAACACTTGCCGCCGCAGGCCATGGCACAGGTTCGGTGAATGTTGCTCTGACAGATGAGGCCGCCGCCAAGGAATGGTACACCGTGGAAATGGGTGACGATGGCAAAGTCGCCAAAGCAATCAAGGTTACAGCCAAGGATGTGAACGACCGTCTGGCTTCTGCCACTCCGGCCACCAACAAGGCTGTTGCCGCCACTACCGGTGCGACTTACTATCCGATCGCTATCGAGCACCTGAACACCCCGGCCGCAGGACAGACCGGTGTTATCACGGCTCAGTATGGTGTTGTGCGCAACCACTGCTATGACATTGTTATCAGCGAAGTGAAGGCTCTTGGCGAAGGTGTGTTCAAACCGGGCAACATCCCCGGCGAAGATCCCGAACCCCTGATTCCGGAAGATCCGAAAGATCCGAAATATTATGTAGGCGCCCGCATCAATATCCTTTCATGGAAGATTGTGAACCAGGGTGTTGTTCTTGACTAACCGGATGAATCCGGCGCTTGGTCGCTGAGATTCTGAATCAATAACAACTGCGCCGGGCCTGAATGACACAGGTTGCCGGAACGGCCCGGCGCAGTTTCATAAAAAAAACGCGGATGCCGGGGGAGAACAACGGTTTTTCAGGGAAGCGGACACAGTGATGAATGACCGGGAAGGGCAATGAGGCCAGTGGGCTTCAAAGGAATACGCGCATGCAGACCGGACAGAAGCCGGAACGGATGTGTGACAGATAAGCAAGGCGGAATCGTTATGAGATGCCTGGCAATTAAAAAGATGAATCAACGGGTCAGCCGACCTTTACGATATATAAACCCGAACACGGGGCCGGACGAGGCTTGCGGCGGGGTTGACAAAAAACAGATTAAGCCACGATGAGATTAAACGATATGTTTCATAGAATTGCGCAAAAGGTGTTGCGGGCTTCAGCCTGTGTGGCTGCGGTTGCCGCTCTGACCGGCTGTGACAGTTTCATTTTTGAGAACGAGGGTGACTGTGACCCGAAGTTCCGCGTGAAACTGCGCTATGACAAGAACATGAAGTTTGCCGACGCGTTTTCGAATGAGGTGAATGCGGTGACACTTTATGTGATCGATCCGGAGGGTAATGTTGTGCACCGGCATAAAGAGAGCGGCGAAAGGGTGAAGGCCGACGGTTATGAGATAGTGCTCGACGGGAAGGTGAAACCGGGCAATTACCGGCTGCTGGCATGGTGTGGCGACGGTCATCTGGATGAGAACAATTCGTTTCGTGTGACCGATACGGACATTATGGAGAATCTGACCTGCCGTCTGCTCGGTGACCACGAGATCAGCACCGGGGCCAGAGGGGAGGAGGAGACTCCGGGCGGTTTCCATTCGGCGCGTGAGCTGCAGGGGCTTTACCACCACCTGACCGAGGTTGTTGAGTTTCCAGATGAAGAGGGGTATCATTATTACACGATGCCGCTGATGAAGGATACGAACAGCATCAAGATTGTGCTTCAGCACCTTTCGGGGCAGCCGGTTGACGAGGATATGTTTGAGTTTACTGTGACCGGCTCAAACGGCAAGATGAATTATGACAATTCACTGCTGCCGCATGAGCAGGTGACATATCACGCATGGAGCGTGAAGGGTGGTTCGGCGGAGATTACCGACGACAGCCACACGGGCACATATTCGGCCCTGATCGCCGAGCTGACCATTGGAAGGCTTGTGGAGGGTGAGGATGTGAAGCTCAATGTGATACGCAAGGCTACGGACACCGAGCCGGCGAAAACGGTGGTGTCGCTTCCGCTGATAGACCTGGCGCTGCTTGTGAAGGGTGAGGCTAACCGCAGGCTTACAGACCAGGAGTATCTTGACTATCAGGATGACTATAATTTTCTGTTTTTCCTTGACGAGAATTACAGGTGGTCGGATATGACGGTGTATATCAACTCATGGAAGCATGTTATCCAGATTGTAGACGACCTATAAACCATTTGCTTGAAAAGAAGAACTTAAAGATAAAACCGAGACGATGACTGACAGATGTTTACATGTCCTGACCCGACTGATCCTATGGGTTGCCGCGACTGTTGTTGCGGTGACTGCGCCGGGATGTGCGGGTGAGCGTGGCTACGGGCCTGAGATGCCTGTGGCTCCCGAGGGTGTGGAGTATCAGGCAGGATTCATTCTCACGGTAAGCGACGAGGCCGGGGGAGCGGAGACAGTTTCGCGCACGCCCGACGGCGACTATGACCCGGGCGAGGGTTGGGAGAACCATATAGATCTTGACAACCGCAATATCAGGGTGCTGGTCTACACAGCCGACAACCGGTTTGTAAGGGAGTTGGGCGATTTCGACATCATGCCTTATTCGTCGGTTCCCGGCTCGAAGACTTATCATCTGGTGTGCCGTGTAAAGGAGGAGGAGAAGTGGGATGCCGGATTCAAGATGATGATTCTTGCCAACTGGCCTTCATATCCCGATTTCGCCCAGGGGCTTGGCGGTGTTTGGCAGTCGGCCTACACGTATGACCCGTCGCCGCTGTCGGCAACGAACCTTATTCCGCTCTACGGGATAAAGGAGTGTGACCGTGAGCTTGAAGAAGACCGTTATGTTGATCTGGGCACGATACATCTGCTGCGCGCCATGGCGAAGGTGGAGGTTGTTTTCCCGGCAGAGAATAATCCGTTTGATTTCTGGGAGATAGAGAAGATGGAGATAACGCGTCACAACGCCAGAGGGCTGTGTGCTCCGGAGGGGGTGATGGATGAGGAGGATTATGTGAAGGGCTATTATGACGGCGACTATGTGTCGACCCCTTCTATTCCTGCCGGTGCGGAGACAGCCGACCCGCTTCCGATGACGGTTTTGGAGAAGAACCGGCGCTGGATGGTGTATCTGCCGGAATATCGCAATGTGGGGCGCGCCGATGGTGAGAAAGCGCGCATACATGTGAAGTTCAAGGACTCGGGGGTGGAGTATGAGCAGTTTATAGATTTCAGATATTACAAAGAGGACGGGAAGGAGTTTGACATTCTCCGCAACAACTGGTACAGGTATGTGCTTTCGAAGAATGCGGAGGAGCAGGATCTGACGATAGAGGTGGATGTGAGGTTTTATGCCTCGGTTGAACTGCGGCCGGGATTCGGGCGCTGAAAGTAGGAAAGGAAAACAGAGATGCGAAGGTTGAAAGATATATTATCATATTTCGTTATGGCCGTTATGACGGGGGCCGGACTGGTCTCATGTCTTGACGAGCCGCTGCTGCGTGATGAAGAGATCGGTGAGGGGGAAAGCAACGTGAGGCTTGAGCTGACATCGCTGCCGACGGCTGACGCCAGCCTTGGCAAGATCCGCTCGGCCGGCGACGCCATAGAGAATATCAGAAACCTGTTTGTTGCGTTTTATGACCAGGAGGGGAATCTGGCCCAGGGGACTGACGGGGAGCCGCTGACGTTTTATTATGACCGTTCGCAGCTGAACATAAGCACTCCTGACCGCAGACCGGAGTCGCAGACTGAGGCACAGACGGAGAAGGCGACTCCGAAGGGTGGCGCCATAAAGGTGCCTTACGGGCGCTATTATGTGTATTCGGTGGTGAATATGGGTGACTTGAGCCTGACTCACGGCCAGGAGATCCAGAAAGCTTCGACTTTGCGCAGAATCAGTTTCGACTGGAATCACCGCAAGGAGGAGGTGGGCAAGAACGACCAGATGTCGGGCTATTTCGACACGTCGCTTGAAAAGACTCTGGGCGAGAATGTGTCGCTTGTGACTATTAACAAGCACGTTGTGTCGCTGTTTTCGTGGGTGAAGCGTGCGGCCTCGAAGGTGACTGTGGCGTTTGACGCGAAGAACCTGAACGAGAATATCTATATCTATCTGCATTCGGTGCAGATAAAGGATATACCGAACTCCTGTCTGCTTGTAGACGACAATACCCCGACCGACCGCAAGAAGGAGCTGACTCCCGACGGCGAGATTGTTTATTACTCAGATTCCCAGGATTATGAGGATTGGCCGTGTCTGGCTAAAGGTAAGGGGTCGAACACATACGGAAGTCATGAGAACAATAACCCGAACTCGCTGTTTTTCTTCGAGAACAAGCAGGGTAAGGATCCGAACCAGCAGAAGCATCTGTATCAGAACTTCGAGGAGAAAGACAATTTTCTGTGTGGCACTTATGTGGAGGTTACGGGTTATTATGTGAACAATTCGAAGGATAATCCGTCGTATGGGCCTATCAAGTATCGTTTCATGCTGGGTCAGAACACGTATGACGATTTCAATGCCACGCGCAACACCCATTACAAGCTTACGCTGGTGTTTAACCGCAACGCCAACGACCCTGACTGGCACATCGAGTTCGGCTACAAGCCGAAGCCGCCTCAGGTTGTGACACACGATGTGTATATCTCGTATCTGTATAACCGGTCGACCGACATTCCGGTCAGGGTGTATTATGACCCTCAGGTTACGGGTGAGCCTACCAGTGTCAAGGCTGAGATCATAAAGAATCCGTGGGAGTATGACTATGACGCGGAAAAGGGTGAGGAGAGGCATAAATACAGCGCCGACGATCCGAAGTTTGTGGATGATCTGTGGAGCTGGAACAAAAATATGTCGTTCGGTTTCCTGACGATGGAAAGGCGCACAACGACAACCATCAATTCGTCAGACCATGCGGACTCGAAGACATTTACGGGAGCTTCGCTGAAGGAGGAGGTAGACACCATTTATGACTCTTCGCTGAAAACGATCAATCTGCCGGTTTACACACGTCCGCTGATGATCCGTGCAACCCGTTCGACTCAGAGCGGACACTTTGACAACGGATATTCGGGCAACAATTTCTATGTCGGGCGCACGAGAACGGCGCAGGTAAGGATAACGGCCACGTTCGAGAAAGGTGAGCCTGTGGATACGGTCATAGATGTGATTCAGGTGAAGCGTCTGGTGAATCCGAAGGGGATATGGCGCCAGGGGAACAGCACCAAGCAGTTCAGGGTGACGCTGAAGGATTCGGAATCGTCGCCTGAGATAGCCCACGAGTTCAAGCCGTTCCGCTCGAAAGGCCCGTGGACAGCCCGTGTGGATGAGGGTGCCGACTGGGTGCGCATCAAGGATGTGGACTCGGAGAGCTGGGGCACGGAAGTGACCGGCTCGACCAACTCTTTCATTGAATTCGACTACAAGCCGGCCTCGACAACCTCGGGTGTGAGATTCGGAAGGATTCTGGTGACGTATCATGACAATACGTGTGACCATGTGATTCTTGTGAGCCAGGGTTTCGGCACGGTAGATATGCCTGACGTGAACGGTAAGACTGTGAAATGGCACATGTCGAACATGAAACACAAGGGGGCGGATGTGGATAATCCGCTGATGCAGGGGAGCATGTTCATGTATGGAGGTTATATCGGGATAAAGCCGTCGAACAATGTGAGATTTAATTTCGGGGTGGCTCCGGGCGACGAAACCTTTGACTGCTACACATCGACCGGGGGTGATCTGACACAGAAATACAGCGACCTCAGAGGGCGAGTGTCGGGATTCGTCCATATTGACAAAGGGAGTGTGGTTACCAGACCTTGCAATATAGACGACTGGTATGAGATTTATGCGAATCCAGACCGTTTCAGCCGTTATTACGGGATTATGTATGGCGAGGAGTGTGACAGCACGCTTAACACCAATACCGAGACGAACCAGTATCGCGACCCCGGCGACAAGAAGGGGATGAGGGGTTTGTTTATCGAGGATGACATGACCGCCAACCAGCTGTTCTTTCCTATCGGAACTATGGGCTATGGCCGACGGAAGATAGTTGATGACAATGGTTTCGGGGTGTTGCGCTATGCCAACCGCTGTGCTGAGATGCCTGAAGCAACGATACGTGATCTGAATGCACCGAACTTCGTGTATATCTACAGCCAGTTCGGGGCCCTGTATTGGGTTGACAGATTTGAGTATCGCAGGAGTCAGAAAGAGTTCGGAACGGATGGCAAGGGGATTCTGAGGCCGTTTTTCGGCTTCGATATCAATTATACGACTTTCGGTTTCGGGCTTTATGAAACCGAGGTGGTGTATTACAAGAATGATGAAGGAGGATATTATACTCCGGGTTTATCTTCCTGGGCGACCACAAACGGAAAGCCTGAGGGTTATGTGTTCAACCAGCTGCTTGACAGCAGTATGGATTTCGTGACCGATGCGGCTTTTGTGAGACTGGTCGATGTGGCGAAATAAAATAATTTTTACGACTTACTTAGCATTATATAGATTATAGCTTCATGGCTGCGTGAGCAGCCATGAAAAATGCCCGGACTTGTGAAAGCTCGGGCATTTTTGTTGTTATGTCGGGGCTCAGGGGATCAGCGCGGACGGTAGATGAGGGTGTTGAGACGGTCGGGGTCGAAGAGGCCGCGGGCGTGGTCGAGGAGCGATGCGGGTGTGATGGCGAGATACGGGGCCATGAAGTTGTCGGGATTCTCGTTGCGCATTTCGGCCTGTGCGAGGGTCTGTGCCACGGTGAGGTAGTTGAGCAGCGAGAAAGTGCGGTTTGACTCGAGGCGGTTTATGCAGCGGCGCAGTTCGCGCGGGGCAACTTCGGTTTGTGTGAGTTGCGTGAGCCGGGCTGTGATAGCTCCGATTGCATCTGCCTCGGCCTGAGGGGTGTTTTCCCTGAGCCTGGCGTTGATGAGAAACAGGCCGGCGTCGGCGCTGCCCTGAATGGATGCGTCGACTTCGGTGAAGAGGTCGGTGCCGAGCTGCAGGGAGCGGTAAAAGCGGCTTGAACGGCCGTTGGCGAGGATGTCGCTTATGATGTCGGCCTCGAAGTAGCCGGGTTGGCCGTAGGGTGCCATGGGGTAGGCCATGACGATGGCTGTCTGGGGCACGTCGCCGCTCATTTCGAGGTGGCGCGGAGCTGTCTGGAGGGGTTCCTGTGGAATGTGGCGCGGGGCGATGTGTCGGCTTTCGATGTTGCCGAACCATTTGGTGACGAGGCGTCGCACCTGATCGAAGGTGACGTTGCCGCAGATGGATAGCACGGCGTTGTCGGGGCCGTAATGTGAGTAGAACCAGTTGCGCACATCGTTTTGGGTCACTTTCTCGATGTGGCTGAATTCTTTTCCGATCACGGGGTAGCGGTAGGGGTGCTTTTTGTAGGCCAGCGAGCGCAGGGCGTGGTCGAGGTCGCCGTATGGGCGGTTGAGACACACTTGCTTGAACTCTTCGATGACTACGCTGCGCTGCACTTCGAGGGCTTTGGGAGAGAAGGCGAGTTTCAGCATGCGGTCGCTCTCGAGCCACAGGGCGGTTTCGATGTTTACAGCGGGGAGCACGTTGTAGAAGTTTGTGAAGTCGCTCGAAGTCCAGGCGTTGGATATGCCTCCGGCTGCCGACAGGGCGCCGTCGAAGTCGGGAATGTTTTCTGATCCGCCGAACATGAGATGCTCGAACAGATGGGCCATTCCGGTGAGAGAGGGGTTTTCGTCGCGTGCGCCCACGTCGTATAAAACGTCAACCGCCACCATTGCGGTGACGGTATCGGGCGAGTGGACTACCCGCAGTCCGTTAGGAAGTGTGAAGCGGTTAATCTGCATCAAATAAGTGTTGGGGGAATTATTTTTTCACGACTTTTGCCGAGATTATGCGGATGTCGTTGACGGGGCGGTCGCGGCCGTCGGTCTCTGCTTTCTCGATGCGGTCTACCACATCCATCCCTTCGGTTACTTCGCCGAAGACGGTGTATTGGTTGTCGAGATGGGGCGCTCCTCCCACAGCGGCGTATTCCTGACGCTGGGCGGGGGTGAGAGCTGCGGGGTTTTCGGCGGCTTTTTTCTCGGTGAGAGCCACCCGCT
>CAMWTV010000053.1 GCA_947177215.1 uncultured Muribaculaceae bacterium | reverse complement strand
AGGGATGTGTTGGGGTGGGGGTATTGATGTTTATTTTCAGCGATTGTTATGAAGGGCTTTTTTTTGGATGTTGGACACCGCGGCGAGGGTGTGAGGTGGCGGAGGGTTGTACTGGCAGCCGCGCATTGGATTGTGCTGGTGCTGTCGGTGTTGCTGATTGTGTTTATTTCTTATGATACGTTCAGGAATATTCCGTTTCTTGAGAGCCGCTCTTATATGTCGTTCCAGTTTATGGTGTGTGTGGTGTTTGTTCTGGATTTTTTTGTGGAACTGGCTCTGACTCCGAGGGGCGACAGGCGGAGGTATCTGAGGGGGAGATGGATATATCTGTTTCTGTCGGTGCCTTATCTTAATATTATCGACGGGTTGAATCTGCAGCTCGGCGAGGAGGCGCTTTATTTTGTGAGGTTTATTCCACTTGCCCGTGGGGGACTGGCGCTGGTGATTGTGCTTGGTTATATATCGTCGAACCGAATCACGGGTATTTTTGTGAGCTATCTGTCGATTTTGCTGTTGTGCACTTATTTCGCCGCTTTGATTTTTTATGAGCGTGAGATGCCGGTTAATGCTCGGATTACTGACTACTGGAGCGCTTTTCTGTGGTGTTGCCTCCAGACTACCACTCTTGGCAGCTCTATCGCCCCGGTGACTGTGGCGGGTAAGGTGATTTCGGTTATTCTGTCGTTTATGGGGGTGATGATGTATCCGCTGTTTACGGTTTATCTGAGTTCGCTGATTCTTAAAAGCAGATCAGTGTTAAATGTTCTGAATATTGCGGGCTTGAATGTTAAAAAATCCGGGACGGGGAATGAAAATGGTTATGCGGGGGTTCCGGGGGTTGCTATTTCGGATAAAAAATAGTAAATTTGCATTCAGTTATCGGAGGAAGCTGCAAGGCTTCCTCCATTTGTTATGTGAACATTGCCCTTGACAGGGCGAAATTTATCTCTGAAATGTCATTCTGGCAGTTTCGGGGATTTACTGAGAATTAGAAAGAATGATTGACAAGGGGCTGCTGACAGCATCGGTTGAAAAAGCCATCGAGGGAACGGATCTGTTTATAGTGGATATCAAGGTGTCGCCGCAGAATGAGATTGTGGTGGAACTTGATTCGTCGGGTAGCATGGATATAGAGACCTGTGCCGCCGTGACGCGTGCCATAGAGGCGGATTTTGACCGGGATGTGGAGGACTATGAACTTGAGGTCGGTTCGGCCGGTCTTACGTCGCCGTTTAAGGTCAGGGGGCAGTATGAAAAGAATATCGGCAATGATATCGAGATTCTGACCCGTGACGGGCGCAAGCTTCAGGCGGTTCTTACAGCCGTTGGCGATGAAGATTTCACGTTTGAATATCCGGTGAAATACAAGGAGCCGGGTGCGAAACGTCCGGTCACCGTGATGCAGAGCGAGACCATGGCTTACGGCGATGCCAAGATGGTGAGGTATCTGATCTCGTTCAAGTAAGCAGCGGGAGGGGGAGACAATAATGAATAACAGGAAATAACAAGATAAAACAACAGCTTTCAGATTATGGCTAAAAAAGCGGAAACACCGAATATGGTGGAGAGATTTGCCGAGTTTAAGGAACTGAAGAATATCGACAAGACCACTATGATAAGTGTGCTTGAGGAATCGTTCCGCAATGTGCTTGCGAAGATGTTCGGCACTGATGAAAACCTTGACGTGATAATGAATCCCGACAAGGGTGACGTGCAGATATTCCAGAATCTGGAGGTGGTTCCCGACGGAGAGGTCAACAATCCGAATCTGGAGATCTCACTTTCCGATGCTCGCGCCGACAACGACCCTGAGGTGGAGATCGGAGAGGAGCACACGAAAGAGATTATTTTCGCCAATTTCGGCCGCCGTGCCATTCTGACACTGCGCCAGACCCTTCAGTCGAAGATTCTGGAGCTTCAGAAAGAGGCTATCTATGCCAAGTTCAAGGATCTGGAAGGGCAGCTTGTGACGGGCGAGGTTTACCAGACCTGGTCGCGCGAGACCCTGTTGCTTGATGACGACAAAAACGAGCTTCTGCTGCCGACAAACCAGTCGATTCCCGGCGATTTCTTCCGCAAGGGAGAGACCGTGCGTGCGGGCATCGCCAATGTCGACAATGCCAACAACACTCCGAAGATCACCGTATCGCGCACGAACGAGAATTTCCTGCGCCGCCTGTTTGAGATAGAGGTGCCTGAGATACATGACGGTCTGATCAATATCCGCGCCGTGGCCCGCATTCCGGGCGAACGCGCCAAGATCGCCGTTGAGAGCTATGATGACCGCATTGACCCGGTTGGAGCCTGTGTGGGTGTGAAGGGCTCGCGAATCCACGGCATAGTGCGTGAGCTGCGCAACGAAAATATCGACGTGATAAACTATACGGCCAATCCGACACTCTTTATCCAGCGTGCCCTTTCGCCAGCCAAGATCTCGTCGATCCGCATTGACGAGGAGGAGAAGAAGGCCGAAGTGTTCCTGAAGCCTGACCAGGTTTCGCTCGCAATCGGTAAGGGCGGACTGAATATCAAGCTCGCCTCAATGCTGACCGGTTATGTTATCGACGTTTACCGCGACACCGACGAGATATTTGAAGAAGATATCTATCTCGATGAATTCAAGGACGAAATCGAGGAATGGGTTATCGACGCGCTCAAGGATATGGGCTGTGTCACTGCAAAGAGTGTGCTCAACACTCCGCGCGAGGATCTTATCAACAAGGCCGATCTGGAAGAACAGACCGTCGACGATGTTATCGCCATTCTCAAGGCCGAATTCGAGGATGCTCCCGAAGAGAGCGCCGACACCGCAGAAGCAGCAGAAGCAGAATCTGCCGAAGCGGAAGAGGCTGCCGAGGCCGAGCCTGAGGCATAAGCCGACTGATCATGCCATTGCCTCTCTTTCCACAACACCTCTTTCCAATACACAATAAAGCAACATTAAACTCACTTCATGGCGAGAATCAAGATAAGTAAAGTAGCAAAAGACCTCAACGTGGCCCTTCCCACGGTGGTTGAATTTCTGCGTGGCAAAAACATCACTGTCGACGACAACCCGAATGCCCGTATCGAGGAAGACATCATCGTGCTTCTGGAGAAGGAATTTAAAAACGACAAGGACATAAAGCAGACTGCGAAGCAGTTTACCGACGACCGCTCAAACACCAAAAAGAGTGGAGCCGCAGCGCGTCCTGTCGAGGAGATAAAGCTTGGCACAGAGATCAAGCGGCCTAAATTTCTGGGCAAGATCGAGCTCGACCGTCATGGCAATCCGGTAAGGCCGGCCGCTCCTGTTTCAGAACCGGAGAAAAAATCAGAGCCTGAGCCCAAAGAGGAGAAGGTGCCCGAGGTAAAACCTGTCGCCGATGAAGTTGCGCCCGTTGAAAAACCGGTCGAGGCAGCCCCTGTGGCACAGGAGCCGGTGAAACCTGTGGTTAAGGAGGCCCCCGTGGCTCCGGCTGAACCCAAGGAGACTCCGGTACAGCGCGAAGAAAAGCCTGCAGAGCCGGTTTCGCAGCCTTCAGCGGCGGTTGAAAGCAAGCCTGTGGCAGCCGAGAAACCGGTCAAGCCTGTTACAGAGCCCGCAAAAGCTCCTGTTTCAGAACCGACGAAAGCGCCAGAGCAGCCCAAAGAGGCGCCCAAGGAGGAGATCTTCAATCTTGGACGTCCCCAGAATATGCCCACTATCAATGTGGTGGGAAAAATCGACCTCTCGGCCATAAACCAGTCGACAAGGCCTAAGAAGAAGAGTAAGGAAGAACGCCGCAACGAGCGTATCGCCAAAGCCAACGGCGGTCATGGCGGCGATGCCGCGTCGGGCGACCGCAAGAAACGCAAACGCATCGGCGGCAAGGAGAAGATCGACATCGAGAAGAGCGCCAGCCAGCCGGGCGGAGGCAATTCCGACAACCGTGGCAATAACAACAAAGACCAGCGCCGCGGCGACAAGGGTGGAAAAGACCGTAACCGCCGCAACAGCGCTCCTCATGCGGAAGTTAATGAGGAAGACGTGCAGAAGCAGGTCAAGGAGGTGCTCGCCCGCCTTACGGCCAAAGACAAGGGTCAGAAGAGAGGTGTGAAATGGCGTAAGGAGAAGCGCGAGGCAATGGCCGAGCGTGAGCGTGAGGCAGCCGAAATGGCAGCAGCCGAAAGCCGCACTCTGAAGCTCACCGAGTTTGTGACCGCAAACGACCTGGCCTCGATGATGGATGTGCCCATCAACAAGGTTATCGGCACCTGCATGAATCTGGGTGTTATGGTTTCGATCAACCAGCGTCTGGATGCCGAGACGATCAATATCGTAGCCGAGGAGTTCGGTTTCAAGACCGAATTCGTGTCGGCCGAGGTTGTCGAGGCTATCGCCCAGGTTGAGGACAGCGAGGAGGATCTCGTAAGCCGTCCGCCCATCGTGACTGTGATGGGTCACGTAGACCATGGTAAGACCTCTCTGCTCGACTATATCCGTAACGCCAACGTGATAGCCGGCGAGGCCGGAGGCATCACCCAGCATATCGGCGCATATAATGTGAAGCTTGCCAACGGGCGTCATATCACATTCCTTGACACCCCCGGTCACGAGGCATTCACGGCGATGCGTGCCCGCGGAGCTAAGGTTACCGACATCTGTATCATCATTGTAGCCGCCGACGACGACGTGATGCCGCAGACAATCGAGGCCATCAACCACGCTTCGGCGGCAGGTGTGCCTATCGTGTTTGCCATCAATAAGATCGACAAGCCCGCGGCCAACCCCGACAAGATCAAGGAGCAGCTTGCCAACATGAATTATCTGGTCGAGGAATGGGGCGGAAAATATCAGAGCCAGGATATATCGGCCAAGAAAGGTGTAGGAGTCGAGGAACTTCTTGAAAAAGTGCTTCTCGAGGCCGAGATGCTTGAGCTCAAGGCCAATCCCGACCGTAATGCCACCGGCTCTATCATCGAGTCGAGTCTTGACAAAGGCCGCGGATATGTGGCTACCGTGCTTGTGCAGAACGGCACACTGCGTGTGGGCGACATCATCCTTGCCGGAACCCATTACGGAAAGATCAAGGCGATGTTCAACGAGCGTAACCAGCGCATCAAGGAAGCCGGCCCTGCCGAACCCGCGCTGATTCTCGGTCTTGACGGCGCCCCCACGGCCGGCGATATGTTCAATGTGCTCGACACCGAGCAGGAGGCCCGCGAAATTGCCAACAAGCGTCAGCAGCTTCAGCGTGAGCTGGGCATGCGCACATCTAAGCGCCTGACACTCGACGATATCGCCCGCCGCCAGGCCCTCGGTTCGTTCCAGGAACTCAATATCATTGTCAAGGGCGACGTTGACGGATCTATCGAGGCTCTCAGCGACTCGCTCATCAAGCTCTCCACTCCCGAAGTACAGGTCAATGTGCTTCATAAGGCGGTCGGTGAGATTTCAGAAAGCGATGTCACACTGGCTGCTGCCTCTGATGCCATCATCATCGGATTCCAGGTGCGTCCCTCTCAGGCCGCCCGCCGCGAGGCCGAGCGCGAAGGTGTCGAGATACGTCTGTATTCAGTCATCTACCAGGCCATCGAAGAGGTCAAGGATGCCATGGCCGGCATGCTCGCTCCCGAAGTGCGTGAGGAGATTACCGGTTCGGCCGAAGTGCTCGAGACATATAAGATCTCAAAGGTGGGCACTATCGCCGGAGCACTGGTGCGCGAAGGAAAGATCAAGCGCACGAACAAAGTGCGCATAATCCGCGAGGGTATTGTGCGCTACACCGGAGAGCTCGGCTCGCTCAAACGCTTCAAGGACGACGCCAAAGAGGTTGTTGCCGGACTGGAATGCGGCCTGTCGATACAGGGCTACAACGACATTCAGGTGGGCGACATAATCGAAGGTTTCGAAGAGATCGAGGTTGCGCGCGCTCTCTGATTCATATAGGCTGTAAAAGTGGGTAAAGCCCATATAAACATAGGATCGAATCTCGGCAACAGCCGCTCTGTAATAGAGCGGGCTGTTGCCGGGATCGCTTTATTGGCGCAAGACGGAACGGTGCGCCGCTCGCGGCTGATCGAAAGTGAGCCGTGGGGCTTTGAGTCGCCCCGGAGATTCCTTAATCTGGGAGTGGAGATTGAAACCTGCCATGCGCCCGGAGAGCTGCTCGAGCGCCTTCTGAGTCTACAAAACAGCATCTGCGACGCTTCACACCGCAGTGAAGATGGGGGATATGCCGACAGGGTGATAGATATAGACCTGATATATTACGACAGTGAGGTGATTCCGGAGAGCTGGCCGGAGGCCGGCGGGGGAGCGATAGTGGTTCCGCATCCGCGCATGCACATGCGAGAATTTGTTCTCGGGCCGGTGGCACAGCTTGATCCATGCTGGCGCCATCCTGTGACAGGCCACACTGCGGCTGAAATGCTCAGTCGGCTTGATGGCCGCGATGGCTCCTGACCGGAGCGATGTCAACCGGGTCAGCCCGTGATTTCAGCCGACAGCATGCGGTGGCCGAAACGGCAGTAGATACATTTCTTCTTTTCGCAATATTCGCGCCGAAGCTCGATCAGCGCTTGCGACGTGAAAGCGTCGGGCGATTTTATTCCTGCCGATGTGAATAGCCTTACAATGCCGTTTTCCTCGCTTCTGAGCTGTTGCAGCAGTTCTGCCGCATAGGTCATGCCCTCGAGGTCGCCGCGGGCTGTGGCGCGCGCGTGAAGCAGCGGTATGGCCACATTGACCACGAGCACATCGAGCGAGTTGCGGCTGAGTGCCCGTGGAGAGCATCCTCCCTTGTCGGAGAAAGTGAAGCGGTTCGCCCAGAAGCCGATCAGGCGTATGTCGAAGAGAGCGCGCAGATCGTCGATAGTGCGGGCGTCCTCGAGCTGTCCGGTAAGATAAAATCCGTGATGAATCATCTGTGCCAGCAGAGCCAGCCTGCGGTGAGGAAAGTTCTGCGGTCTTGTGCGCGACATTTTCCATTCGAGCGGCAACGGGCTGAGGCCGAATTTACGGGCCATGAAGCAGAACTCTGAGCGGAGCCGTTCGACATAAGGATCTTCACCCTCCTGCGCCGGGGGAATCAGCCCTGCCTGGCCGAACACAAGCGCTTCGGTGGTTATGAGTTCGTCGTGATGGCGGTTGAGAAAGCGGAGCGGCAGATTGCGCGCCAGAGTCTCGAACGGCTGGCTGTTGAGGCCGAAGCCGAGAGCGCGTGCCAGTGTGACGTAGGCAGCTCCTTCCCAGTGGCCTCCTGATTCGTTCACAATGTCGAGAATGCGGTTGCTTTTGTTGTATAGCCGCTCCATAGCCAGGGCTGTGAGCCAGTCGGTGTGATAGATCGGGTGGAGCGACCTGATTACGTTTTCGCATGGCAGCGCCATAGGGGCGTGGTCGACAAGCGCGTTGCACCGGCGGGCGGCCTCGGGCGTGCATTTCATCACGATCTGCGGAATCACCGACCCGTCTTTGCGGCGAACGGGAGTGTCATCGTGGCCCACCACATGCAGAATCACCGAATCATAAGCCGGGTCTGTGTCGTGATGGTGCCTGAACCAGTCGGAGGCTCTCACGTGGATCTCGACATTGCCTACCCATGTCTCGTTGCCTATCTGCACCGAAGCGTTGAAAAAATCGGGGCCGGCGTCGGTGTTCAGCCTGCCCTGGTCGATGATGCGTAGCGGGCGGCCGTCGGCAGTGCATGTGCCGGCGTTGATTCCGAGTCGGTGCTGCCACACAAACTGCATCAGTCGTTCCATGGCGAAAAGGCGGATTTAAAGGTTAGTCAAAGCAAATGTAGCGTGTTTGGCGCGCTTTTCCAAAGAACCGGCGGTGATTTTTTATGCCTGGGCAGGCCTTACCTCCATTTCTTCGAACGCGGCGAGGGCCTCAACCCAGCCCCGGTCAAGGAGCGCCGAACCCATGGTGCGCCTGTCGAATCCGGCCATCACGGTTGTGGCAACGCATTTTACATCGCCTGTGGCGGTGTTCACAACCCTCTGTTCCAGAACGAAGCTGCGTTGGGATATTTTCACACAGGCTGTGGCCACGGCGAGAGGCTCGTTCATCAGTGCCGGCGAGAAGAAATTGATGTTTATGTTGACAATCACCACGGCAATGCCGTTCATATCGAGCGGAGCGCCTGTTACCGCTTCAAAATAACGCACCTTGCCCAGATCGAGAAACTGGAGATAGACCGAGTTGTTGAGGTGTCCGAGCATGTCGAAATCGTTGAAACGGGTCTGTACCTCGGTCAGGTGGCGGTAAGGGCGCACCGGTGCCGGCACTTTTTCGTTAGCGCACGGGAGCATGGGCACGGGCTGCCCGGGAGTGTGATGTTCAGGTGTCATGTCAGTGAATTACAAGATTAGTCAATACTTCCGAGCCGAGTGCCGCATTAATGGCGGCGACAATGGCTGATTTCTGAAATTCGATTTCGGTTTTCATGGGTGCCGAATCGAGATATACATGCAGCACTCCGCGCGACACATATCGGCGTGTGGTGTGTCGGTTCACCCCCTGGCCCACAATGTCGGGCCACATGTAGGATGCGCGGTGCTGAAGCATTTCTGTTTTTGATGCCGAGCGGTCGACCACCATGTCGATGATCTGCCTCACTGACATCGGATCAGTGCGTTTCATCGGATGATATGGATATAAGTGTGAAATTGCCGTTTTCCACGTTCCATGAGCAGTGGCAGTTGGCCGACCGGCTCATGATGTGGTCGAGATGGGCGCGGTTTGTATCGGTTATGAATATCTGTCCGAAGATCTCTTCCGACACCATCTCCACCAGGCGCTCCACGCGCGAGGCATCGAGTTTGTCGAAAATATCGTCGAGCAGCAGAAGCGGGCGCATCCCCACGGCGATGCGCAGAAACTCATACTGTGCCAGCCGCAGGGCTATAGTGTAGGTTTTGCATTGCCCCTGAGAGGCTGTGCGCCTCACGGGCATTCCGTTTATCTGCAGGTCGATGTCGTCGCGGTGGGGGCCGACCGACGTGTGGCCAACTATCTCATCGCGGCGCCTGGTCTCGTCGAGCAGACGCGGCAGGCTTTCGGGATCTGCCGCCAGATGGCTTTTCAGGGCCAGCGACGGAGTTTCGCCGTCGGCCGCTATGCGGCTGTAGAATGGAATGAAGATTTCCGTGAGCCGTTCAGTCCATTTCAGCCGGGCGCGTGTTATGTAGGACGCCGATCTGGCCATTGCAAGCTCGAGGGCCATGTATAGCGCCTGATCGGCCACATGGTCGCGCAGCAGCTTGTTTCGCTGTTGAAGCGATCGGCCATATCTTATCAGGTGGTCGAGATACACCGGATCGGTCTGCGATATGACCTGATCCATGAACCGGCGTCTCTCCTCGCCGGTGCCGTTTATCAGCTCCTGATCGGCCGGTGCGGCCATAACCAGAGGGAACGCCCCGATGTGTGAGCTCAGGCGGTCATATTCTTTCCCCTTGCGCTTGAACGATTTACGTTTTCCCGGCATCAGCCCCATCGACAGCTCTTCAGCGATTGATTTGCGTGTGTAGAGGCCACGCAGTGTCATGAAATCCTCGCCGCGGCGTACCAGAGCGCTGTCGGCCATGCCTGAGAAGCTTTTGCAGAAACTCAGATAGTATATCGCGTCGAGCAGATTGCTTTTTCCCATGCCGTTGTTGCCCAGAAAGCAGTTTATCTTCGGGCTGAAGTCGAGCCGGGCATCGGCGATGTTCTTGAAGTTCGTTATTGACAGGCTGTCGAGTAGCATGGCGGTCAAAGGGTTAATGTGACACACAACAGAAGCATGACGGTATAAGCGAGCATCAGCATGGCGGTTTTGCCGAGCAGCGGATTAAGGGCTGTGCCCGACGACCGGCACACGCTTTTCCACACCGTCACAGCCACGACCAGCCACGCTGCCGGGCAGAGGAGTATCCATATCCCCCGGCTGCAGAGAGCTATCCATACGGGGAGCGTCAGCGCCACAGCCATTATTATGTCGGCGAGATAGAGCCCGAGGGCGAAGCGTGGGCCGAATTTCACGGCTATGGTTGTCTTGCCCACCGCGCGGTCGTCGTCGCGGTCGCGGTAATTGTTCACAATCAGAACGTTTGCCGCAAGCAGGCCTACGGCCACCGATGTCATCCACACTGTCGCGGGGCAGTTGCCGGCCTGGAGATAATATGTCAGGGTCACAGGTGCCACTCCGAAGAACAGCACTACCGCAATCTCGCCAAGGGCGTGTCTCGACAGGGGCCACGGGCCGGCCGAATAGGCCAGCGCGCCCAGAACAATGGCTACCCCAGGGGCTATAAGCCACCAGCCTCCCCACCACAGCAGCGAGCATCCCACGGCGGCGGCACATCCCAGGGTTGCGAGCGCGGCGTTGCGCATGGCCTCGGGCGGGATGTCGCCTTCGGTCACACCACGTCGAGGGCCGGTGCGCCCTTTGCGGTCGAGCCCGTCGCGGTAGTCGAAATATTCGTTGGCGAAATTCGATGCGATCTGGGCGAGGGTGGCGAACAGCAGGCAGATGGCCACCGGCGCAGGCTTGAATGTGTGATAGCAGAGCGCCATGGATGCGCCGGCTATCACTCCGGCCAGAGATACCGGGAGTGTGCGCAGTCTGACCGCTTCTGTCCAACAGCTCAGTTTGCTCATTGCTGGTTGTGTTTTGTTTTCTGATCCCCCCTTATGTGAGGCGGAGTGTTATCAGTCCTGTGCTTTCAAACCTCGGAAGCGCCATGAGCTGCACCGGAGCCATGCGGGCGTAGGGGGTGCCTGACCCGTCGCCTACGGCTTTGATTCCGGTCGACAGGAGAGCGCTCTCTATGGTGCGCAATGCGGTTTCGGGGGTGTTGTTGTCTTTGCTCAGGTGGCACAGAAATATGTGGCGCAGTTTCTCGGAGTAGATTTCAGCGAGATATGCGGCTGTGTCGCGGTTGTCGAGATGTCCGTTGCCCGATCTGATGCGGGCTTTCAGATATTCGGGATAAGAGCCGGCCGAAAGCATGTCGTTGTCGTAGTTGGCCTCGATCATGATGTAGTTGGCCTGACGCATGTAATAGTCAACACGCTCGCTGATGCAGCCGAGGTCGGTGGCCACGGTCAGCGAATGCTGTCCGTGAGTGATGAAGAATCCGGCATTGTCGGTTCCGTCGTGCATCACCTCGAATGCGAGCACAGTGAAATTGCCTATTCTGAAAGGGTGCTCCTTGTAGATGGGCGCATGATAATCTTTGATGCGGTTCGATATGTTGTGGCGGCGCAGAATGCCGTTCAGGGCTTTCGGCGTGCAGTAGACGCGCATATGGCGGTTGGCCCGCACAAGGGAATAGGCATAGTGCACGTGGTCGGAATGGTCGTGTGTCAGCACGATCCCCTTTACCGATTTCATCTCTATGCCGTTGCGTTTCAGTTCCAGCTCAACTTTGTGGCAGTCGACTCCGGCATCGATCAGAAAACCTGAATCACCGTCGCCGATATAGGCGCAGTTTCCCGAGCTTCCGCTGCCGAACGATATGAATCTCAGGCAGTCGATCGGAGCCACATTCTCAAGCGGCGAGAATGCGTCGTCATGGCCGAAAAGCCCTTGCGGAGGTTCCGGCATGCGTTTCGAAGCCATTCGGGCGGCGTCGCGGTCAATCGAAGGCACACGCGGCAACCCGACCTCGGGAAAGAG
>CAMWTV010000052.1 GCA_947177215.1 uncultured Muribaculaceae bacterium | reverse complement strand
CATAATCGCGGCAATCCGTGTGGTAGCCATCTCTGATTTAGGGTTAGTGGTTCCTTTCCCGAAATGCAAAGTTAGCTATTTTTTGTGAAACGTGTGGCTTCCGGAGTGAAAAAGGCTTAAATCAGAGCATTCCTGACCAACGCTGAACACCCCCGTTACCGTGGCGAGAACCCCAGGCGGGCCCTGCACAGCGCCCGGTTGCCCGAAACAAGCTCGGCGCGCACAGTGTCGTCGCATTCCTCATGCAGCCTTACCTCGACCTCCTCGTCATAGTGCGCTTCGTGGATATATGCTATCTCGAAACGTGTCAGGCGGTTGTGGTCGTGGAAATCGAGACTCCACTGGTTGAGAAGCAGCTCGATATAGCGCGACGAGTTGACATGGCGGTTCACATCCATGTCGCAGTAGGTGAAGCGGTAGGGGTGTGATGTAAACTCCGCCAGCGGGCGCGGATGCCCCGGTTTTGCAACCGGTCACTCGCAGTCGGGGATGAGCCGCGTTACCCATTGCATGCGCGATATGTCGGTCACACTGCGTGTTTCGGTGTTGAGCACGGCCCACACTGTGCGCGCATAGCCGATCGTGTTGCCATCCGTGTCGCATATCTCGAAATCGCGTTCCGAGAAAAGGCGGTTTATGGCGCATATCCACGTTTTTACCGTATAATGGTCGTTCACTTTCGGATAACACGTCATCTCCACTGCCACCCGCGACAGCACCCACGTTTCCTGGCGGTGAGCCAGTGTGTCATATCCTATCCCGATAAGGTCGGCGTGGAGCGTGGCTACCTCTATGAGCCTGTTTATCAGTAGTGTTATCGGCATGCAACCCTGTGGGTTACACTCGGCGGGGGTAAGGAAATACCGGCGTTCAAAAAATTTGTCTTCTTTCTGGTTCATTTGCTTTCGATGGGTTCTGTGCGGTATAGTCAATGCAAATATAACAATATTAACCCTTTTTTTATTGGCCGTTCAGGCAACTTGTTGTGATAAATGAGTAATTTTGCATCCGCCTCGCGCAGGGGCATTGTTCAGGCCGCCGTGGGCGGCGATATTATTTCGGGCTATGGGAAAAGATTCTGAAACCGGCAATCCGTTCAAGGTCATTATAATTGCGGTGGGGGTGCTTGTGGCGCTCTCGGCCTTGCCGTGGGGAAAGATGACCGGTAATTTTCTGAAAGACTACAATCTGTTTGAAGACCTGCTCGGTCATAGTCCGCGCGGGGCTTCGGGCGGGGGCGAGCTTGTTGACCCGGAGCTTGAGGCCGCGCTGGCCGAGATGCCCGTGGCGGCTCCGCATCCCGACGGGCAGGAAGTTGCGGCCGATGCGACACCCGACGACATCCCCGCTGCCGAACCCGATACGGCTGCGGTAGCGCCGCGCCACGACGGCATGGTGGGCATCGAGGATTACACCCCTGCCTCATCCGGGCTGTCAAGATTCGCCGCGGCTCTCGGCGAAGGCCGGCTGGCCCGCGTGGCCATAATCGGCGACAGCTATATCGAAGGCGATGTGTTCAGTCAGAACATACGCGAGGGGCTGCAGGAGCTTTACGGAGGGCACGGAGCCGGATTCCTTGCCCTGCATTCCGACATCCCCGGCTTCCGCCAGTCTGTGCGGCAGTCTGACAGCGGCTGGACTCTTCACGACCTGCGCAAAGACAAGCGCGTCTATGGCCGCTGGCTCGGCGGGGTGTTCTCAACCTCCGGCGCGGGTGCCGCGGCGTCGTTCTCGGGGGTAGGAAAACTCGCGCATGCCGGTGAGTGGAGTCGGGCCACACTGCTCTTCATCGCCCCGTCCGACGGGGTTATTGTCATTGATCCGGGCAGCGGCCCGGTAGAACATGCCGTAACGGCTTCCGACAAGGTGCAGTCGATCGTAGTGTCAGAGCCTATGAAAAAAATCAAGATCGAAAACCGCTCGGTTGACGGGCTGGTGGCTCTCGGCCTGTGGCTTGACGACGACCGCGGAGTGGGGGTCGACTGCATGTCGCTGCGGGGTAATTCCGGAGTGGCGCTGCGTAAGCTCGACAGCACACTGACCGCCGGAATGCGCTCTGTTATAGACTATGATCTTATTGTGGTTGAATATGGGCTAAACGCCATATCCTCCGATCAGACCGACTACACATCCTACGGCCGGCTGATGGAGCAGGTGATACGCGGCATAATGGAGAACTATCCCAATGCCGACATTCTGATAATGGGCGTTGGCGACCGCGGGCAGAAAGCGGGCAGCAGCGTTCACTCGCTTGACGCCGTAAAACATATGGTCAGCGAACAGCGGTCTCTGGCACGGCGCCTCGGGGTGCTGTTCTGGGACACACGCGAGGCTATGGGAGGAACCGACGCTGTTGTTGCCTGGCGTGAGAACGGATGGATAAACGCCGATTATATCCATCTTAACCATAAAGGGGGCGCCGAGCTTGCCTCCCGTTTCGTAGAGGCTGTCAGCCACAGTGTCGGCGCCGGGGAATAATAATTTTGAACAGTTGCTTATGTCAATAACCCGATACATCACAGCCACGTTGTTCGCGTGTGCTGTCTCATTGTCAGCCTTGGCCCAGCTGCCGCAGAACACAAGCGGGCTTTATGCAAGTCAGGCCGACTCGCTTGACGTTGCCGGTCAGCTCTCGGTCAGAGTGAATCCCGACCTCGACATCCCCGTGGCCGAAAGCGCTTTCGGTCGCACCGATATATCGGCTTATCCGTGGATAGATCTGTCCGCCAACCGCATCGAGCTTAACGGCGCCGACTGGAGCCCTCTGCAACAGGCCTTTGACCGCGCCGCTATCCGACGTGTAGGGATAGTGCACATAGGCGACTCTCACATTCAGGCCGACGGCGCCACCGAAGTGACGCGAAAGCTGCTGCAGGCCTCTTATGGTAACGGCGGCCGCGGATTCATCGCGCCTTTGAAACTCGCCTCCACCAACGAACCGCTGAATTACAAGCTGACATCGACGTCGAAATTCACCTCGGCCCGTCTGTTGAAACGGCCATGGGCGGTCGAGATGCAGTTTTCGGGAGTGGCCGTGTCGCCTGTGTCGGAAAGATTTGATCTCACGGTCGACACCGAGACACTGCGGTCACTTCCCGACCCGTTCAATGTGGTGCGGCTGTTCACCGACGGTGCCCCGGTGGCTGTTGACAGCATAAAGGTCTCCGACGGCGACATCGGCTTCGGGTGTTCGGTCAGTGACGGCCTTACCGAGATACGTCTTGACCGAAGTGTGCCGTCCATAACTCTTTACCTCCGTTCCGAAGCGAAAACCATTATAGCCGGGCTTGAGCTGCTGAACGGTAACCGTGGGGTGGTTTACAACGCCATAGGCAACAACGGCGCAGGGTTCGGCAGTTACAGCGGTCTCCGTCTGGGCGAGAAGATCGCCATGATGAACCCTTCGCTTGTGGTGTTGTCGATGGGCACGAACGAGGCCTTCGGCACAGCTTTGCCTGAACGTGTTGTCGAGACAATCGACCATATGGTCGGCGAGATCAGAAGCGGGTGCCCGGAGGCGCAGATTCTTCTGGTAACTCCGCAGGAGTGTCATAGCAAGGTGCTGTTAAAACGGCGCAACGGACGGAAGCGCAGGGCGCGTTTCGTTGTCAATCCGCGTGTCAGGCTCATGCGCGATCTGATTGTTGATTACGGGCGCACCCACGGCATTGCCGTGTACGATTATTATGCCGTGGCCGGCGGCCAAAATTCCACCGACCGATGGGTAGAGGCCGGCCTGTTCGGCCGCGACCACATTCACCTCAGCTGGGCCGGATATGCCGTTATGGGGCAGCTTCTCGGCGATGCCATAGCCGGGGCGATAAAGCCGCACGACCACCTCCCTGATGGGGAATAACCATCCATGTTTTCCTGAAAATCTCCGAAATCTCTGGTATGGATACAGAACTGCTTCACCGGGTGCTGGCGTTCGACAAAGCCAACCCGCTGCTTTTCAACACCGGCCTGTTTCTGCTTCTTTTCACCGCATTCATAGGGCTTTACCGCCTTGTAGAGCGATGGCGGGGAGCCAGAATGGCGCTGGTCATTCTCTTCTCGCTTTACTTCTACTACAAGTCGAGCGCCGGATATTGCTTCATTCTGCTCGGTGTCTGTGTGGCCGACTACGTGGTGGGACTTCTTCTCGGTGCCTCCCGGCCCCGCTGGCTGCGCCGGCTCTGGGTGTGGGTCAATGTGCTGATGAACGTGGGCATGCTTGTGTGGTTCAAATATTTCAACCTGCTTTACGAAACATTCGCCAACATAACGTCGACTGCATTCGATCCGCTCGACATCGTTCTGCCGGCCGGAATCTCGTTTTTCTCATTCCGTTCCATCAGCTATATCGTCGATATATATCGCCGTCAGCTCGAGCCTTGCCGCAATTTTCTTGACTATCTGTTTTTTCTCACCTTCTTCCCTCCGCTCCTTGCCGGGCCGGTGGTCAGAGCGAGAGATATGCTTCCACAGATCGCCGCCAATCCGCGTGTAACCCGCGCTATGGCCGGCGAGGGGCTTTTCCTGATAATAACCGGACTGGTAAAGAAAGTGGTGGTGGCCGATTATCTGTCGGGCAACTTCGTCGACCGCATTTTCGACAATCCGTCGCTTTATTCCGGATTCGAGAATCTTATGGGGGCCTATGCCTTCACCATACAGTTATATTGCGATTTCTCGGGCTACAGCGACATGGCCATAGGGCTGGCGCTGCTTATGGGCTACCGCTTCGCCGACAACTTCAACGCCCCGCTGAAATCGCAGAGCCCCACCGAGTTCTGGCGCCGCTGGCACATTTCGCTCTCGACATGGCTTCGCGACTATATCTACATACCCCTCGGCGGCAACCGCAAAGGGAAACGCCGCGCCTACGGCAACCAGATAGCCACAATGCTTATCGGAGGCCTCTGGCACGGCGCCTCATGGATGTATCTTCTGTGGGGCGGTTATCACGGGCTTCTCCTTGCCGCCCACAAGCATATCCGCAGCCGCTGGCACACCCCCACGTGGCTTGTCCGCAGCCGCATCGCCGCGGTGTTCAACATCTTTCTTACAGTCAATCTGGTGGTTATCGGCTTCATGTTTTTCCGGGCACGCTCCATGGCCCATCTCGGCGACATGGCCACACAGATATTCACCGCCTTTAACCCGTCGGTGATTCCCGCCTTCTGGGAAGGGTATATGCTCATAACGCTTCTTATCGCAGGGGCATATCTGATGCACTTTCTGCCACGTTCTCTGACCGAACGCGTCAAAGGTGCCTACATAGCCCTCCCGCTGGTATGGCAGGCCCTTGTTCTCGCTCTGGTTCTTTTTATCGTTATCCAGACCCGCCAGGCCGATCTTGTTCCCTTTGTCTATCTCCAGTATTAGTTCATATAAAAAACCGGCAAGCCAACGCTGACTTGCCGTTTTTTATAATCTGTTCTTGCTCACGCATACATGGCCTCGATCTCCGAAGCATATCTCCGGTTGATAACCGGGCGGCGTATTTTCAATGTATTTGTAAGCTCGCCGGCTTCCATGGTGAATTCTTTCGGAAGCAGGGTGAATTTCTTGATCTTCTCAAACGATGCCAGACCCTCCTGCAACGTTTCGATGCGTTTGCTGATAAGGTCGCGGATCTGGGCGTTTTTCAGCAGCTCCTCAAGCGAGCGATACTGAATCTTTTTCTTGCTGGCATACTCTTTCACCGCCTCTATGGCCGGAACTATTATCGCGGTCACAAACTTGCGGTTGTCGCCGATAACGGCAACCTGCTCTATATATTTGTCTTCACCCAGACGGCTCTCGATGGCCTGCGGGGCGATATATTTGCCGTTCGAGGTCTTGAACAGGTCTTTTATGCGTTCGGTCAGAACAATCGAACCGTTGCTGTCGATATATCCGGCGTCGCCTGTGCGGAAATATCCGTCGGCAGTGAAAGCCGCCTTTGTCTCTTCCGGTTTGTTGTAGTAGCCGCGCATCACCGTAGGCCCCTTGACCAGAATTTCGTTGTCGGCGCCGATCTTCACCTCGATGCCGGGCAACACGCTCCCTACCGTGCCGATTTCATAACCGCTGTCGGGATAGCAGCTTACGGTGGCGGTGGTTTCCGACAGGCCGTAGCCGATCACGATGGGCACTCCCATTGTACGGAAAAATTCTGTTATGGCCGGACTGAGCGGAGCACCTGCGGTCGGGAAGATATTGCCGTGCTCTATACCCATTATGCGCTGCACTTTGGCAAAGACATTCTTGTAATAGAACTGATAGCGGGCTTCAAGCAGTTTAGGCACAGCCACTCCGCGGCGCACATAGTCGAGATTGCGCCGGCGTCCGATCTTGAGTGCGCGGGCACACATGAAACGGCTTATCGGTTTCATGCGGCTCATCTTTTCCTGAATGGCGGCATAGGCTTTTTCCCAGAAACGGGGAACCGAACACATGCAGGTGGGTCTCACTTCGCGGATAGAACTCTGAATCTCTTTCGGATCGCGGTTCACATAGACGCGTATGCCGCAGTCAAGGGCAAAGAACGTCCACGCCTTTTCAAAAATATGGCTCAGAGGCAGAAAACAGAGCGATGTGTCGTTGTCAGAGAGCATCGTGAGGCGCTCATGGTGTATTGCCAGAGCGGCATTGAAGCATGAATGCGGAAGAATTGCCCCTTTGGGGTCGCCCGTGGTGCCTGAGGTGTAGAGCAGTGTCGCTATGTCGTTGTCAGTGGCGGCGGCGGTGCGTCGGCTCACCTCCTCGCGGCATTTTTCCGAAGCTGCCTCACCGAGTTTCAGCAGCTGGCTGAATGTCAGTGTCGTCGAGTCGTCGGCGTCGAGCTTCACCTCATCGTAGGTCACTATCTGACGCAGCGAAGGCAGTTTGGCGGCCACTTCGCGGGCTATGTGATATTGCTTCTGGTCGCCGGCAAAGAGAATCTCGGCCTGCGAGTCGTTTACAATATATTCAACCTGCTGGGGCGACGATGTGGCATAGATAGACACAGGCACCGCCCTGTTGGCGAATGCTGCGAAATCGGTTACGAGTACATAGGGGTCGTTGGCCGAGAAAACGGCTATCTTTCCTGTTTCTTTTATTCCGAGAATCTCAAGGGCACACGCTGCATGGCTGACCATGGAGCTGAGTTCTGTCCATGAATACGGCAACCATTCGCCGTCTTGATTCCGGTGATAGATGGCCGGGCGGCCTGCATATTTTTCTGCCTGTCGGGCAACAAGTGTTGTCAGTGTATTGGCCATATCTTTTATGGAGCTATGGTGATAGAGAGGGAATTTTCGGCGCAAAGGTAGGATAATATATGTTATTAAACATCTTTTTGCCGGGTCAAATCGACCTGCTGTTAACGTTTATTTGCATCTTGGGGCGTTTTCAGACAAGAAATCGACCTTTAGACCTGTTTTTTGTTCGCTTTACGCCCCTCGCGCAGCAGCCTGTTATATTGCTCGTCGTTGTTTATCAGATCGAGACCCGCGCGGAAAACCGGGTTCAGCACCGGATTGACAACCTTGAAATAGGTCGATGTCTCGAACAGATCGCGCCCTATTATCCCCTTTACAATCGTAGCCATCATCGCCTTGGAGCGGTCGAATTGTTCCTGGTTGAACTTAACGCTGTCGGTCTCGCCCATCTTCACGATCTCCTGCATCATCGGTTCGGTGACTTCGAAACGGCTTATGAAATCGGCCTCGTCGGGATAGTCGGCTTTCAGCGCCTTGCGGTTGTTGTCGACATAGGTTATGCTGAAACGGTTTATTATCCCTTTGGCCACGAGGTCGCGGTAATAGTCGGAATAGGCCGTGGTGTCGATTGGCACGAAAAGGTCGGGCATGATTCCACCCCCTCCGTAAACCGGACGGTGGTTGCGCAGGGTCTCGAAGCGGAGCGAATCGGGCAGATGTATCGAATCTTCCGACGAGAACTCTCCGGCTTCATAACGGTGAAGCATATCCTTCCGGTAGCCCTCCTCATCGCCCGCTTCATAAGGCTTCTGGATCGAGCGCCCCGAAGGTGTGTAATATTTCGATACGGTAAGCCTTATCATCGAGCCGTCGGGGAAGGGGAACGGGCGCTGCACAAGACCCTTTCCGAAGGTGCGGCGCCCAACTATCAGCCCTCGGTCGTTGTCCTGGATGGCTCCCGACAGAATCTCGCTTGCCGAGGCCGAATACTGGTTTGCGAGAATCACAACCTTCTCCATCTGCAGGTCGCCCGGCTGCTCTACGTCATAGACCATCTTGCCCATCTTCGGGGCGTCGGTGTAGACCACCAGATCACCTTTCTTCAGAAAATGAGAGGCGAGCTGATGAGCGGCGTTGAGATAGCCGCCGCCATTGTCTTCAAGGTCGATGATAAGCTGCTTCATCCCTTTTGCCCGCAGCTCCTTGACGGCTTTGCGGAATTCGGCGTCGGTCTCCTCGGCAAAACGCGATATGCGTATATATCCGGTTTTCGGATCGGCCATATAAGCGGCGTCGACACTGTAAATGGGTATGTCATCGCGGATTATGCTGAAATTCAGCGGCTCTTTGACTCCGCGACGCAACACTTTCAGATCTACCTCCGAACCCTTCGGGCCACGCAGAATCTTGAGTATGCGCGAGTTGGGGCTTTTCACTCCCGACAATATCGAGTCGCCGGCCGTCAGCAGGCGGTCGCCCGGCAGAATGCCTACCTTCTCCGACGGGCCTCCGGAGGTTGTCTGGATAACGAACAGGGTGTCGTTCAACATGTTGAACTGTATTCCTATGCCGCTGAAATTCCCTTCGAGCGGCGTGGTCAGCTCTTTTGTCTCCTCGGGGTCGGAATATGACGAGTGGGGGTCGAGAGTCTTGAGCATGGCCACAATAGCATCCTGCACAATTTTGTCGGAGTTCACATCGTCAACATAATAGCTTTCGATTATTTTTTCGGCGTAATGCAGTTTCTGCTGCGGCGTGAATGTTATTTCGGGCTGTGCGCCGCGCTGGGCCGTTGCGGCGAAAGCTGTCACGGCTGCCGCAAGGAGTATTGTCAGTTGTTTCATAATTCAGTCTGATATAGTTGGAACGTATGGAGAGATGTCAACGCCATATGATGCCAGCTCCCTGACCATCGACGAGCTGACCGAAGCCAGCTCCGGCAGTGCATATATTAAAACAGATTCGATGCCTGAAAGGTTGCGGTTTATGTCGGCAAGCTGCCGCTCATACTCGAAGTCGGCCACCGTGCGCACTCCGCGCAGCAGAAACCGTGCGCCGGCCTCTCTGGCGGCGTCAACGGTCAGGCCGGTGAATGTGATCACTTCCACATCGGGGTTGCCGGCATAAATCCTTCTTATCGTCTCCACTCTCTCTGCAGCCGGTTTCCACGGGGCTTTCTTCTGGTTTATCCCCACCCCCACAACAATCTTGTCGAAGATCTCCAGTCCGCGGTCAACTATTGATTTGTGGCCTGTTGTGAACGGGTCGAATGACCCGGCGAACAGCGCTTTACGTTCTTGTTTCATTTCAATGTAATTAACAGGGCGAAATTATTCTAATATTTATCCGTGAAAAATTTACCGGAGAAATATTGAAATAATCAGGCCGGTCACGATATTTCCGTGTCGTCCTCAACCACCAGATTGTCGATAATGAAATTCTGGCGGTCGGATGTGTTCTTGCCCATATAGAACTCAAGCACCTCGGCCACACCGTCCTCTTTGCGCAGGGTCACACGGTCAAGCCTCATGTCGGCTCCGATGAACCCTCTGAACTCATCGGGCGATATTTCACCCAGACCTTTGAATCGGGTTATTTCGGCGTTGGCGCCGAAGCGGTTTATGGCTGCCACGCGCTCCTCGTCGGAGTAGCAGTAAACGGTCGAGTTGTCGCGGTCGCCATCGCTCTTGCTCTTCTTGCTGTTTCTTTTCGAGGCGTTTTTGTCGCGCACACGGAAAAGCGGTGTCTGCAACACATAGACATGCCCTTTCTTTACCAGATCGGGGAAAAACTGCAGGAAAAATGTGAGCAGCAACAGGCGGATGTGCATCCCGTCGACATCGGCATCGGTGGCTATTATCACGTTGTTGTAGCGCAGCCCGTCGATGCCGTCCTCGATATTGAGCGCGGCCTGCAGCAGGTTGAACTCCTCGTTCTCGTAAACCACCTTGCGGGTCAGTCCGTAGGAGTTGAGCGGTTTTCCGCGCAGCGAGAACACCGCCTGAGTCTCCACGTCGCGGATCTTGGTTATCGACCCTGACGCCGAGTCGCCCTCGGTCAGGAAAATCGACGAAGCCAGTTTGCGGTCTTCGTCACCTTTGGCATCGTTGAGGTGAACGCGGCAGTCGCGCAGCTTGCTGTTGTGGAGGTTTACTTTTTTTGCCCGTTCGCGTGCAATTTTGGTCACTCCGGCCATGGCCTTGCGCTCGCGTTCGCTCTCCTGTATTTTTTTGAGAATTATCTCTGATGTCTCCAGATTCTTGTGAAGATAGTTGTCAAGCTCTTTCTTGAGGAAATCGCTTATGAACTTGGCCACGGTCGGCCCCTCCGGGCCCATGTCGCGTGAGCCGAGTTTTGTTTTGGTCTGCGATTCAAACACAGGTTCCTCTACCTTTATCGAGACCGCGGCTATCATGCCGTTGCGTATGTCGGAATATTCGAAGTTGCGTCCGAAATAATCCTTGATAGTGCGTGATACAGACTCTTTGAACGCTGCCAGATGGGTGCCCCCCTGGGTTGTGTGCTGACCGTTGACAAACGAATAATATTCCTCGCCATACTGGTTGGCATGTGTCAGGGCTATCTCGATGTCGTCGCCCTTCAGGTGGATGATCGGGTAGAGCGGATCTTTTGTGATATTGGCTTTCAGCAGGTCGAGCAGTCCGTTTCTCGACAGAAACCGTTTCCCGTTGAAAACAATGGTCAGACCGGTGTTGAGATAGGTGTAGTTCCTTATCAGCGTTATTATGAACTCCTCGTTGAAATGGAAGTCTCGGAAAATCGTGTTGTCGGGGGTGAACTGCACGAAGGTTCCGTTCGGCTCGTCGGTGGGGGTGTCGTCGGTCTGCGACGTCAGCTGTCCGCGCACAAACTCGGCGCGCCGCATCAGTCCGTCGCGGTTGCTCTGAATCACGAATGTGTCGGAGAGCGCGTTTACAGCCTTGATGCCCACACCGTTCAGACCTACCGATTTCTTGAAGGCCTTCGAATCATATTTCGCTCCGGTGTTCATTTTCGAGGCCACATCGACAAGTTTCCCCAAGGGGATGCCTCGTCCATAGTCGCGCACGGTCACAGTAGGGCCGTTCACGTCGACCGTCACCTGCCGGCCGAATCCCATCATATACTCGTCGATGGCATTGTCGAGAACCTCTTTGAGCAACACATATATGCCATCGTCGTTGTAGGTTCCGTCGCCGAGTTTGCCGATATACATGCCGGGACGCAGGCGGATATGTTCGCGCCAGTCAAGGGTCTTGATGTCGTCTTCGATATATTCGGCGCTTCCGGAGTTCTGAGGCCCGTTGTCATCGTCGCTGTCTGACACAGTGTCAAACAACTGCTGTGACTCTGTTGCCGCAGACTGAATGTCGCCGGCATCCATGTCTGTGTTGCTGAAATCGGTTTCTGAGGGATTCAAAAGGTCGTTCATGGGTCTTCGCGCAAAAATTCCCGGATGCAGCAAACCTCGCTGTCCGGTTTTTACACACAAAGATACGAAAAAACACCCGAAAAGTCAAGCCTTTCGTGCCAGTAGGC
>CAMWTV010000051.1 GCA_947177215.1 uncultured Muribaculaceae bacterium | reverse complement strand
GTGCTGTTGTTCGCCCTGTTTCTGGCGGGAACAGCAACATATCTGTTTTCATCGGCAGTTGCGGTGAAAAAGGTAAGTTTCTTCGGAGGCATGATAGTTTTTCTGCTTTGCGCAGCTTCCATAACGATATCGTTTGCGGCGGCAAACAGGGTGGAAAACAACTCATATGCCATAATTCTTCCGCCTTCGGCACAGCTTTCAACTACCCCGCGCGAAGCCCGCTCACGCAGCGAGGAGGCGTTTCTGCTTCATGAAGGCACCAAAGTGGAGATTGTAGATTCGGTTGCCGGAAGTGCCGACGGGAAGTGGTATGAGGTGCGTGTGGGCGCAGGCGAACGGGCCTGGATCAAGGCCTCGGAGGTGGAGCGCATCTGACGCACGGCAGGCCTTACGAGCCAAAAGGAGCGCCAAAGGCTATAAATATCAAAAATTGTTATGGAAATAACTCTTTGACAATCCCGCCATTACAGCCATTAGGCTAATTTCTATGTTTTATAACACATAGAAAGAATTTGGAATAATCAAACATAACGGTTAAATTAGTGACGCAATAAATTTAAAACTCACCCCGTAAAACATATCGATTATGACAAAGACAATCACATTCAACGATCTTCGCCGCATCAAAGACAGTCTGCCTGATGGCGCAACCCACCGTATCGCCGATGAGCTTCACATAACCGTTCAGACCGTGCGCAACTATTTCGGCGGCTCCAACTACGAGTATGGCAAAAACTGCGGTCTCCATATCGAGCCGGGTCCTGACGGAGGTATAGTAGTTCTCGACGATACGACCATCTATGACAAGGCGGTCGCCATTCTCGAGGAAGAGGAAGCGAAAAAAGAACAATAATTCACGGGGCTGCAAACCCCGGTATGTATCACGAATCAACAACATCGCGCCCGAAGGAGACCGCTGAAAGCGACTGCCAAGGGTGCGATGTTATTAATAACAGTAATGATGGCAACAGATTCAGACAGACTTATAACACTGGCTATCCATACCTATGAACGGGCGGTTCCGATCAAGAACCTGCTTGAACGCGAAGGTATAAAGGTTGAGCTGAACAATGTGAACCTGTCATCGCCGGTGGTATCATCGGGCGTGAGACTGCGCATAAAAGAATCGGATCTGCCGCTTGCGTTGCGTATAGTCGAGAATATCGACATTTTCTCTCCCGACGGAGTTTCTGACAAAGAAACGGGCGGAGTGATGCTGGTGCCGACCGATTTCTCGGCGCATTCGCTTAAAGCGGCACTGCTGGCCATGGTGCTTGCGGCGCGTCAGAAGCGAGACATAGAGTTTCTGTATGCCTTCATCCCGCCGTCGAACCGCGACACTGTGCAGCTGTCAGACGCCTATGAGTATGAACTGGCCGATATCGCTGCCACACGCCAGATGCAGAAAGATGCCGACGCCCTTATGGCCCGTTTTACCGAAACTGTCAGAGAGGCGATAAAAGCAGGAAAAGTGCCGGCGGTGAAGTTCACGTCGCGCGTTACCGAGGGGATTCCGGAAGAGGCTATTCTGGAATATGCCCGGGAGGAGAAGCCTGAAATGATTGTGATGGGCACACGCGAAGCCAACAAAAAAGAGGCGGAGCTTATAGGCAGCGTTACGGCCGAGGTTCTCGATTCATGCCGGATACCGGCCTTTACTGTTCCCGAGAACGTTGACATGAATCTGTTTACCGATCTTCAGCAGGTTGCGTTTTTCTGCAACCTCGACCAGAACGACCTGCTGGCGATGGACGCACTTTACAGAATGTTTCCGGATTTCAACCTGAATGTCACCCTTATAGATATTCCGTCGCGCACGCTACGTCCGGGCGCCCCCGACAAAGCCAGAAATAATCTGCTGGCTTATTGCCACCACCATTATGAGGGATATACATTCACCCAGCGCACTATCGACCCGAAAAACATGCTGTCGGAGTTCGAGGCCGCAGAGAAAGATGACCGCTATCAGCTGATATGTATGCCAAACAAACGTAAGAACGCCATAGCACGCATGTTCAATCCAAGCCTTGCCCACCGGATTCTGTTCCGTGCAGATATTCCCATGATGGTAATTCCGGTATGATATGGCGCAGAAAACCGAACCAGAGAGCAGGGGAAATGGCTCCACCCCATTGCTGTCGATAATAATGCCAGTCTATAATGTGGAGCGTTATCTTGAACAGGCTGTTGAGTCGGTCAAAGCGCAGACCATGACCGATTGGGAGCTTATAATGATCGATGACGGATCGACCGACGGCAGCGGCCTAATAGCCGACAGGATGGCGGAGGATGACAACCGGATAAAGGTGATTCACCAGCAGAACCTGGGGGTGTCGGCAGCGCGTAACCGCGGTCTTCGCGAAGCTTCGGGAGAGCTTATAGGATTTGTTGACAGCGACGACTATCTTGAACCCGACATGTATGCCGCCATGACTGACGCTATGCGCGAAAATGGCGCAGACGTGGTTCAGTGCGGTTACTGGTTCGAGTGGCGCAACCGCAGCAAAGAGATGAGGCCCGGATATGACGCAACCGTTGTAAGCCATGATGAGGCGATGAAGGAACTGCTTCTGAACCGGAAAACTGAAAGCTATCTTTGGGACAAGCTGTTCAGACGCAATATCATGACCGTTGATATGCCCGTGGGGGTGGAATATTGCGAAGACCTGAAGGTTATGTATCGCTGGATGGACAATGCCGGCAGCATGGCCGTGGTGGAACGTCCGCTCTATCATTACCGCATGCGCCGATCGAGCGCCGTCAACCAGAGGTCTGCCCTGCCCCGTATAGGACGCCTGAAAATAGAGATAGAGAGAGCCGGATATTACAGAAACCGACATATCAATGAGATAGACGACGGCGTGACAGCAGCAACTGTGGTTTCGGCAGCGATCGGGGCTGCCAAATACATAGCCCGCAACTGCAACCGGGAAACAGCCCTTGAAGCTTTTAAAGAGATTGTGAGACTCAGTAGCCCCTGGTTCGAGACTGCATGCCGCCACCGGTCGGCCACGCCACGTCAGGAGAAACGATTCAGAAGGCTTATGACCTCGCCGGAATGGTTCAGAATCTCTATGCTTGCGGCACGGCTGTTGCAACCGTCGCGCCTTCGCAAAGAGTCAGACCGATTCGCATGAACCCTTTAAAATCAACTCTATCATACAAGACTATAGCAAATGACCAGACCATCATCGTCGCTTATTGTGACCACATATAATTCTCCGAGATTTCTTGAACTGTCGATGCGGAGTGTTTTCAACCAACGGATGCTGCCTGACGAGATTCTTGTTGCAGACGACGGATCGGGCGAAGAGACACGCATGCTTGTAGAGGAGCTGGCAGTCGAATCGTTTGTGCCGGTGAGGCATATCTGGCAACCCGACGAGGGCTTCAGAGCAGGTGCGATACGCAACAGGGCCATAGAGGCCGCCAAGGGAGAATATATCATACAGATTGACGGCGACATGATTCTTCATCCGGCTTTTGTCAAAGACCATATCGCTATGGCGAAGCGGGGCACGTTCGTGTGTGGAAGCAGGGTCATGCTCGACAGGAATCTAACGGAGACTATTCTTAACACCGGCCGGATTGATCTGAAACCGGGAGAAGAAGGGATTAAAAGCCCGATAAACGGCAGGCGGATGAAACTTCTGACACCGTTTTTCGCCCGTTACAAGGCCAGCGACGGAACGTATGCAAGAAGCTGCAACATGGCATGCTGGCGCGATGATCTTATGCTTGTAAACGGATATAACGAAGATATCAGAGGATGGGGCCGCGAGGATTCGGAACTGTCGTGGCGGCTGATAAATGCAGGCGTAAAGAAACGGTTTCTGAAATTCGGAGCCATACAGTATCACCTTGACCACAAGGAAAATTCAAAAGATCTTGACCCGCGAAACATTGAACTGATGGAACGCACTCGAAGAGAGAAATTAACTTGGGCTAAAAACGGAATCATAAAGGCAGATGAACGATAACCTCAGACAATGGACGGCAGAACTTGAGGCAGCCGGAAACAGCGAGAAAATAGAGATTCTGAGCCGTTTTTTCAAGACAGGCAAGGGGGAGTATGCCGAAGGAGACAGATTCATAGGGGTCACCGTGCCGGTAAACAGGGCCATATCGCGCAGATATGCTTGCTCATCGCGTGAGGATATAGCCGTGATGATTTCAAGCGACATTCATGAGTTCCGACTCAGCGCCCTGCTTGCGCTTGTTGAACGATATGAAAAGCTTAAACACCGTGAACAACGCGATGAAACTACCGATTTCTATCTCTCAGTTGGCCATAAGGCCGACAACTGGGATCTGGTAGATCTCAGCGCACCGAAAATTCTTGGCGAAGAAATAGCTGCCGGACGCAGGCTTTCTGACCTGGAAAGGCTTATTGAATCGGATTGCCTGTGGCACAACAGAATCGCCATGGTGTCGATGCTCACACCTGTGATGAGATACCGTCAGACCGACATGGCTCTTGACATAGCCGAACGGTTTATCAGCCATCCCCATGATCTGATGCGCAAAGCTGTGGGGTGGGTATTGCGCGAGATCGGAAAGAAAGATATCGAGGCCCTGCGCGATTTTCTGGCCGCGAATGTCAGCCGGATGTCGGCGATAACACTAAGTTACGCCACAGAAAAGCTCCCCTCGCATGAGAGAGCCGAATGGCGCAGAATGCGAAAATCCGCTACCACGCTATAAAACATCAAGGTGTGTCAATAATTTGGTTGTCCTGAGATAAGCCATGCAATATTTTAAATATTGTTAACATATTATAATCTGTATAATATTTTCCTTTGCCATATCTTTAAACGCAAATTATGAGATATTGATTTTTGTTACGGAGAAATAGCGTTTAATCTTAATTTAGTGGTTTATGAAATCAAGCATACCAGTGACTCTTCTCGGCTTTATGTGCGTTGTGCCTGATGCAATGGCTTATGAAAAGCCTGAGCCGATTTCAGGCGAGGAGTGGATCAGACATGAGAAATGCACAATCGTGGATAACTCTCTGTTTGCCCCTTTCGGCGGAGACAGATTTGTGTTTGAAGTTGTAGTTGAAGAGCATCCGTCTACATCGGGCTTTTTCAGAATCGAGGCGCCATATAGTCACATGCCGTCTTTGGGTAAGTATTATCAGTATGATGGCGATTGCCCCGATTATCTCTATATCAATGCAATCGATGCGGATGAGGTGTTTTTTTCAGATGCAGAAGGCAATCCTGTTACGCATTACCACACCAACCTTCGATATGAGCATGGTAACGGCTTTGTAGAGGATTACGGCTGGGGCTGGCTGATGTGTATGTATAACTATTATTTGCTTGAGGAAGATTATGTTGATTACTATGAACAAATCTTTTCGTATAATAATTATGCAGACAATGCCGGCAAAATGACCGTTCAGACGAAGCATGACGGAAGCGATGTCTGCATAATCAGATTTGGAGAAGGAGATCTGTATGGCACACTTTCTTTTGTGGCTGAATTTAATGGCCCGTTAGCGATATCAGGCACATCCTGGATATTGTTGTTAGGAAGTTCTGAAGATCCGCTTGGAAAAACCAAATTTACCGATGGCTTCATAGGTCAATACTATATGCCATCGGGTCTGACAGTGGAAACATATGATGTTGATATCGAAGCATATCTGCCATTACCTGGCATGTATCGCATAAAAGCTCCCTATTCAGAGGAAAACTGGATTTATGGAAATTCTGAAAGTATGTACGATATTTATTTTGATGTGAGCGATCCCGACTTTGTGCTTGTCAACATTCAGAACGCATACACCGATAAAGACGGAACTGTGCAGATTGCCAACGCAGCCGGTCTCTACATGAGCGGTCTGCTTTCAGATGAGAATTCCAGACCGATCAAGTACACCAAGGAACAGGTTATCGAACAGGGTCTTGCCGACAAGGTTGAAAACGGCGTTGTGGTGATCAACCATCCGGTATTAATTACACCTAAAGGATATATCAGATTGCTTTATGAAGACAATTCAACGCTCATGCCTGCCAGGATTGTGATGCCTGATGGAAACGATGCTGTTGAAGAGATCGTAGCCGAGGCTGATGAATTACAACCGGCAGAGTATTATAACCTTCAGGGCGTTCGTGTCATGAATCCGTCAAGAGGTCTTTATATCCGGCGTCAAGGCCCGAATACCGAAAAAGTCGTTATTCGCTGATTTCTCATAAAGAGTAAATATGTGAGATATCAAAAGCTGTGTAAAAACTTAACTGCACCTCGAAAGTCAGACAACAACTTTCGGGGTGCAGTTAAGTTTTGAACTGCCTTTTATAAGGCAGCTATCGGTTTATTTCGCCTGGTGCTCATATTTGAGTGTGATAGTGGGCTGATCGCACACTTCGGGCTGGCCGAAATACTGGATGGGGCCGGGATAGATGTAGCATGTTCCGCAAGCCCATTCGTCGCGCTTGGAAGCGAACTTCTGGAAGGGTGCTCCGTCAAGATGCACAAGAGCTTTCTGGATAACGGGCTTCATTTCGCCGTGGCGACGCTCCATGTTCATCATCATGGTGATGGGAATACCACCGGCTACCCACTGCACCGAAGGCTTAGTGAGGTTGCGTACCGACGACATGTATCCGGTAACTCCGCTACGGATAAGGCAAGCTGCGTTGTAGCCGAGGGCATAGCAGTAGTCGGCATCGAAGTTTGAAGGATCGGCGCAACGGCCTTCATATCCGAAGAAGTGGTGAAGAGCGGCAAACTTACCGTTATACTTGCCTTCAGCCTTCATCTGGGCGAGTTTCTTTCCTACCATCTCAGAGAGAAGCTTTTCGGTTTCGATAAGCGATACCTGCACGTTGCCGTGGGGGTCGCGGTCGAGACTGAGCTGACGGGCCACGCCTTCGGGGAGCGATGCGTAAACGGCTGCATTGTCGGCCGAAAGATGATCGATGATGTACTGACGCTGGTCGGCTGCGGCAACAGCTGCGAACTCTTCGGCGTTCTTGGCGAGAAGGTCGTTAAGTTCTGCGATAAGGCGCTTCATTGCCGGGATAAACTCGATGAGACCTTCGGGGATAAGAACCGTACCGAAGTTCTTGCCGGCCTTGGCACGCTCGGCCACGATGTCGGCGATGTAGCTTACCACCTGGTCGAGTGTCATATCCTTGGCTTCTACCTCCTCGGAAATGATGCAGATGTTAGGCTGGCACTGCAGGGCGCATTCGAGAGCGATATGGCTTGCCGAGCGGCCCATGAGCTTGATGAAGTGATAATATTTTTTAGCCGAGTTGCAGTCGCGCTGGATGTTTCCGATAACCTCTGAGTAAACTTTGGTTGCAGTGTCGAAACCGAAAGAGGTTTCGATCTGATCGTTCTTGAGGTCGCCGTCGATTGTCTTGGGGCAACCGATAACCTGCACACCTGCATTAATGCTCTTGTAATATTCAGCGAGCACTGCTGCATTGGTGTTGGAGTCGTCGCCGCCGATTATAACGAGAGCCTGGATGCCGAGCTCCTTGAGAATCTCAAGGCCTTTGTCAAACTGCTCTTTGGTCTCGAGTTTTGTACGGCCTGAGCCGATGATGTCGAAACCGCCGGTGTTGCGGTATTCGTCGATGATTTCAGAAGTCAGCTCAACATACTGGTGGTCAACAAATCCGCCGGGGCCCATCAGGAATCCGAACAGACGGCTGTCGCGGTGCACCTTCTTGATGCCGTCGAAAAGACCGCTGATCACGTTGTGACCGCCGGGAGCCTGTCCGCCAGACAGAATCACACCCACATTCATGGGCTTCGATGCGGTCGGGTTAGGATTTTTCTCGAATTTCAGTTCGGGCAGCCCGTATGTGTTCGGGAAAAGATTCTTGATAGCTTCCTGGTCGGCAACCGACTGGGTGGCTTCACCTTCAACGGCGCGCACTGCACCAGTGAGAACAATAGGCAGCTTGGGCTGATAAGCTGCACGAGCTTTTTGCAAAGCGCTCTTCTTCATTAGTTTATTTGCTTTATAAAGGGATTAATGTTGTTAGCTTTGAATGTGGAGAGTGGAGTATCAGAGTCACCACAAAGGTAGTGAAAATCCGGCAGATTATTATGTGAAAATAACTTAACCGGGATTCACTTAAAACAATCTATATATAACACACAACAAATAGAATTAGACTTACGTTACAGTGCATGCCATTATAATTCAGGTTGCATTCTCCGGCATTTTACGCCACAATATGCAAACAAATGTTAAGCGGGCTTTACGCCAAAAAGAGCATAAGCATTGGCATTGGTGCGGGCGGCAACCTCTTCGACTGAAACATCAAGAGTTGTTGCGATCTGCTGCGCGATTAGAGGGATAAACGAACTGTCGTTCCGCTTTCCGCGATAAGGCACCGGGGCGAGGTAAGGGGCATCGGTCTCAAGCAATATCCGGTCGAGGCCGATATGAGGCAATGTTTCCCGCAGACCGGTGTTTTTGAATGTGACTATGCCGTTGATGGCGAAATAGAAATCGCCTACCGCGCGAATGCGCTCCACATCGGCAGGTGTGCCTCCGAAACAGTGGAACACCCCGGCCGGAACTTCGGGCAACCCTTTGAGAACCTCAAGGGTTTCGTCAAGGCCATCGCGGCAATGTATCGCAATCGGGAGACCATGATCAAGGGCCATGCGGCACTGAGCGTCGAAAGCTTTCATCTGCCTGTCGAGCTGAGAGCGGTCGGCGCAATAGAGATCAATGCCTATCTCCCCTACCCCTACATAATGCACTGATTTGTCGGCGAGTTCGCGCTCCACCACCTTCAGAGCCTCGTCAGGGTTATCGGTGAGTTCCGTAGGATGGAGCCCTACAAGCATGCTCAGATTGTCGGGGTAGCGGGCGGCAAGCGCCTTCATGAGAGGCAATTCCTCGACCGACGTTCCTGGCAGAATCATGTGTGTCACTCCGGCCCCGATAGCTTTTTCCACGACATCGGTTCCGTTATTCTCGTAACCCTCATCGTAAAGATGGGTGTGGGTATCGACAAATTTCATTTCAATGTGTGCGTGAAGTTGTACGACCGGCAAGTTTCACAAAGAACTCACGGGCTTCGGGTGTGATCCGTGCGTTGTCGAGAGCCTCCACGGCCTGTTCCACATAATGTTTAATCAGTTCACCGGAGCGTTCAGGGAGACCGATCGAATCATAGACGGCCTTGATTTCCTTTATTTTGAGATAGTCTGTCAGCTTGCGGTCGAGAATGCGTGTCATCTCTCCCCGACATTCATTCATGGCATTTATCCAGAGCCAGGTCTTCTTCTCATTTATTATATCTCCACCTATCTCTTTTCCGAACAGCGCCGGATCGCCATAGGTGTCAAGATAGTCGTCCTGAAGCTGGAACGCCAGACCGAGCAGTTCGCCGTAACGGTAAAGAGCCGCACACGACTGCTCGTCGGCACCGGCAAGCATCGCCCCCATGCGGCATGCACACGCCAGCAACACGGAGGTTTTGAGGCGTATCATCTCAAGATAGCGGTCAACGCTCACATCGGTCTGCGACTCGAAATCCATATCATATTGCTGCCCTTCGTAGATCTCCATCGCGGTAGTGTTGAACAGGTCAAGCACATCACGCAGTTTCCCGGCATTACAGTCGGCTATCAGACGCGTGGCGAGCGTAAGCATTGCATCGCCTGAAAGGATGGCAGTAGAACTGTTCCAGCGCCGGTGAACCGTTGGGCGCCCTCGCCGCACATCGGCATTGTCCATCACATCATCGTGCAGAAGTGTGAAGTTATGGAACATCTCGATGCCGAGCGCCTGGCTTATAACGGTCGATGCCTTCACGCCGAAGGCTCTGGCGGAAGCGAGCAGCAACACGGGGCGGAGGCGTTTGCCACCACCGTCGAGAGTGTAGCGTATCGGTTCATACAGCCCTGCCGGATCAGCGGGAAGTTTGAGATCGGCGATAGCCGCCTCTATTATTTCAGAAAAATAATCAATGGTAAACATGTCAACGCATGAGTGTTTTGGTGTCAGACGACACAATTTCCCTGCAAAGTTAGCGAAAATATTCCTGACAAATGGCTAATTTTGCAGTAACAATACAAAGTTTGAGAAATTCATGATATTCGATACCCTGCCCAACGACCCGGTTATGCTGCTGAGTTTCATAAACACCAAGCTGCGCGATGAATATGGCTCGCTCGACGAGCTGTGCGCCTCACTCGGCGCCGATGCCGACAATGTGAAAGCCAGACTCGGAGCGATCGGCTATGTGTATGATCCAAAGCTCAACAAATTCATCTGATGGAAGATTATCTGTCGCAGCTTAATCACCAGCAGCGCAAGGCCGTGGAGTATCTCGACGGCCCTCAACTCGTAATTGCCGGGGCCGGCTCGGGAAAAACCAGAGTGCTGACCTATAAGATAGTGCATCTGCTTGCCAACGGCTTCGAGCCTTACCGTATCGTGGCCCTGACTTTCACGAACAAAGCAGCCAGCGAAATGCGCGACCGCATCGAGAAACTGGTGGGTGGCGCAGTGGCACGGCGGCTCTGGATGGGTACGTTCCACTCGATTTTTGCCAGAATTCTGCGCAACCATGCCGACCGCATAGGCTTCAAGCCTTCGTTCACCATCTACGACGCAGCCGACTCTAAAGCCCTTATAAAGACTATTATAAAGGATATGCAGCTCGACGACAAGGTGTATAAGGCGTCGACTGTGCAGTCGGCCATTTCCATGGCAAAGAACGCCCTTATCAGCCCGGCCCGTTATGCCGACGACAAAGACATAATGGATGCCGACCGAAGAGCAAAACGCCCGCTTACACACGAGATTTACCGTGTTTACCGACACCGATGCCAGGTGGCAGGGGCCATGGACTTCGATGATCTGCTCTATTACACCAACGTGTTGCTGAGAGACAACCCCGATGTGTTGCACCACTATCAGGAGTTTTTCAGATATGTGCTCGTCGACGAGTATCAGGACACCAATTTCGCCCAGCACTGCATAGTGTCAAAGCTGTGTGAGGGGAGCAACAATCTGACCATGGTGGGCGATGACGCCCAGAGCATTTACTCCTTCCGTGGCGCGAATATCCGCAACATACTGAACCTCAAAAGGTCATATCCCACTCTCGAGATTTTCAAGCTTGAGCAGAACTATCGCTCGACCCGCAACATAGTGGAAGCGGCGAATTCGCTCATCGACAAAAACCGTGAGCAGATAAAGAAGCAGGTCTATTCTGAAAATGAGACAGGAAGCCGCATTGAGGTAATCAACAGCTCGACCGACTATGAAGAAGCGTTTCTTGTTGCCAACCGCATAGCGCGCCTGCGTCGCGACACCCACGACAGCCTCGATGAGTTTGCCGTGTTATATCGAACAAACGCCCAGAGCCGCCGCCTGGAAGAGTCGCTGCGCAAACGCAACATCTCATATCGCATCTACGGAGGCCTGTCGTTTTATCAGCGAAAGGAGGTGAAAGATGCAATCGCATATTTCCGGCTGTCAACAAACCCTGACGATGACGAGGCTCTGCGCCGCGTTATAAACTATCCGGCCCGCGGCATAGGCGAGACCACTGTGGCCAAAATTGTCAGAGCCGCCATTGAACATAGGGTAAGCATGTGGGCTGTGATCAACGATCCCAGGCATTACGAGCTTCAGGTAAACAGCGGGACTATGAAAAACCTCGAATCGTTCAGAGCGCTGATTGCCAATTTCAATGAAATGAACGATGCCGGCGACGACGCCTAC
>CAMWTV010000050.1 GCA_947177215.1 uncultured Muribaculaceae bacterium | reverse complement strand
GAAGATTCCAGTTACGGCAGGCATAATCATAGATCCTGCCAAGCAGTGTGTCGGTGTAGCGTATCGTGTTGCGGTAAGCAGCCACATAGTCATCGCCTCCGGAGGTGGCGAAAAATTCTGCTTCGGCAGGATAGCGGTTCGTATAGGTGAAGTGCGAGCCTTTGAGATGAAACACCACAAACTTGTCCCCCTCGGGCTTAACCTCCGACATGAAATTCAACAGTTCGGAATCATAGGGATGATGGTTAACGCTCTGCGAAGTCCAACGCGCATGCTGCGACGACTCGGCCACAAGCGTTACCGGAGTGTCGTTGACACCGATGTGTCCCTGATTGGAGTACCAATACACCTCCATACCCAGCCCCCGGGCCAGCTCCACCAACGACACCGAATCAATGAAACGCTTGCCGTTATACTGATTCATCTCGGTCAGGGCGCGCTCAAGAGTAGGCACTGTCTGGAAATGACATGAGTAAGCATTGGGGAAAAGAAACGTGGCGCCACGCCGGCTCTCCGTGGCCGAAAGCCAGGGAGAGGTGCCGGCATTTTCGGCAACCGGAGAGAAAGCCTCCATATAATCGCGCGATGCCGATTCGCCGATAACAAGCACAAAAGTACGCCCCTCTCCCCTACCCTTTCCGGCTGGAAACAGCGGCGATCTCACGTCAAGACGGTTCATACGAGATCTGCGGTGCGACTCGTAAACCGACAGCTGACGGGCATATTCACGGTTGTCGGAATACATGCGCGGCAACCCGCACCGCCAGAACGCCCCCTTCTTTCTCTTGAACAGAAGCGAGACAAACACCAGCGACAACAGAATCTCGCCCGACACCGTGAGCCAGTTCAACTCTACAGGCACAAAAGAATACACTATGCTCCAGAAAAACCACAGGATGATAAACACAATCATCGCCACCACCCCGGCAACCATGGCCCACGCCGGAAACGAACGGATAAATTCAAGCACCTCGTTTACATTGGTGTCAAGCACCAGCTTCAGCCCCTCATGGCTCACCGACGAGCCATAAAGAAAATAGTAGCACACCTGAAACAGACAGACAACAAGCAACGGGAGCTCCACCGCGGCATAAAAGGTATCGATCGTTGTCAGCCATCCGGGGAAAAGCGAGGTCAGGGCCAGATATGACGACGACAGAAGGCCGAACAGATACATTCCGGCCGCAAAATCCATCCGGTTGTCAATCTCACCCTTGGTTTTACGGCCGGCAATGAAATCGAACAGCGGGAAACAGAGCATCCAGCAGAGCGACACCACTCCCGCCAGCACAAGATTGATCTGCACTTTTTCGACCGAAGCTATTGCAAGCGGCGCAACCGCAAGCAACGACGCCACTCCATAGCGTGTGAGCTGCTGCCCTCGGGCGCTACGCGACAGCCCTTTGGAAAGCAGACGGTAAACCAGCGTCACAGCCCCGAACAGACCCAGAGCCGCCAGAAAATAACAGAGGTAAATCATGTGGAATATTGCGCAATCTTGTTTTATGATTTACAAAGATACAAAAACGGCATCCAAACCCCGCAAAAAAACAGTATATTTGCATTCAGTTAAATACCTGCGGAATCAGGATTCAGACATTATGATAATGGATATTTTCAGAAAACTTGCTATTTTCATTACACTGCCGCTGATTAGCCATGCCGGAGCGTATGGCCAGCAGCCCATCGCCACCGAGCCGGCAATGCAGTCAAACATACAGGCTACCGACAGCATAACGGTCATCGTATCGCCGACAACCCCCGCGCCCGACGACATATACGGCGACGAGAGCGTGACCATCAGCGGTGAGTCGGCAACAACATTCATTGCCGACACACCCGAATGGCTTCGCTCTGAGAACATCGACGAATCGCTGGTGAAACTCGGCGACACATCACACAAATTCTCGGTAGCCCAGTTCGCCGCCCCGGCAGCCACATTCGTGGCAGCGTCGCTGTTTGTAAAGACCCCGGCACTGGTAAGAGCCCGCGAATATGTGCAGAAACACCTGTCGCAGCACGGCAACAACAAAACAGAGATCGACAACTACCTGCAATATCTCCCGATGGTAGGGGCATACGGACTGTATTTCTGCGGACTCAAAGGGCAGCATTCACTGCTTGACCGCACCATTCTTCTGGCCATGAGCTATGCCACATTCGCCGTGCTCAACAATTCGCTGAAATACACCATCCGCGAGCAGCGCCCCGACAGCCACGCACGCAACTCGTTTCCGTCAGGACATACCGGAACGGTGGTTACCGGAGCCGAATATCTTCGCCGCGAATACTGGGACACCAACAAATGGGTGGCCATGTCGGGCTATGTCGTGGCCCTCGGCGTAGGCTACCTGCGCATACACAACGACCGCCACTGGATTAACGATGTGGTGGGAGGCGCCGCCCTGGGCTATCTCAGCACCACATTCGCCTACTGGATCTATCCGAAAATATTCCGCAAGCGCACCCGCATGCACCGCGACGAGCTTCTGGAGCATAACAACTTCGTGTCAGACAATAACCGACGAAACCACGGCATGACATGGATAGCCGCCCCTACGGTGGCCAACGGCTCCTACGGCGTGGCTGCATCGCTCACATTCTGACACCATAAAGCGATCTCTCTTCAGCAAAACAATGGCTACAAGACACATAACAGTGGTGAACCCGGCCTGCACGGAAGCATCGGGAGTGGTCGAGCGGATAACCGCCGGCGGCCTCCCTCCCGAAAGCACGCCCATATATAAAGGGCGGCGAAACACGCTGGTGAAACTCGACTGCATCAACGGGACTTTCGACAACCGCCCCGGGATGGAGATCAACATAAAATCGTTTCGCATACCCCCCTTCCCCAACGATTTCATCTACCGTTTCTTCAGGCCCGGAAAGGCCCGGCGCTCATATGAAAACGCCCTGAGGCTGCTCTCGATGTCGTTCAGAACCCCGGTGCCTGTGGGTTACGGAGAGTGCCACCAGGGGGTGGGAATCGGCAGACATGGCATGTGGCCACGGCTCACACACAGCTACTATCTCTGTGAGCAGATTCCATACAAAAACATGCACTACTGGGAGTGGCGCGACGACATCGACACCCTGCTGCCCGCTTTTGCCGCCGAGATAGCGCGGCTGCACAGACATGGAGTGTGGTTCCGCGACTTTTCGCCGGGAAATATTCTTGTCAACAGAACAACCGGAGGCGATTATGAGTTCTATTATGTAGACCTAAACCGCATGGAGTTCGATGTGACTGACGAGCGCAAGCTCATGCAGATGTTCAGATCGATAACCTGGTGCGATGAATGGGTCGAGAAACTTGCGCGCCCCTACGCGCTTGCCGCCGGAAAAGACACAGCACCCACCGTTGGCATGGCTGTAGAGGCTGCACGCCGTTTCCGCGACAGCCGAAGCCTTAAAAAACGTTTCAAGCGGCTGATCGGCAAAGAGGGAAAATGATCCACAACCGGTTTTTAACACAAACAACTGTCACCATGAGCTCTACAATGAAAATCTATTGCAAGAACATCGAAGAGTATGTTGCAATAAACGGAGGGGAAACTCTTATGGAACTGGCCCGGCAACTGGCTCCGCGCCTCAACGGGCTGAAACCGGTTTGTGCCTCGGTCAACAACAAGACCGAACCGCTCCAATATCAGGTATTCGCCCCGAAACAGGTGGAATTTCTTGACCGACGCAGCGGTTCGGGCCAGCGGGTCTATGTGCGTTCACTGTGCATGATGCTCTACTGCGCCCTGAAACATGAATTTCCTGAAATGCGTCTGCGCATCGAGCACTCGGTGGCCGGGGGCTACTACTGCCGCCTGTTCAGCCATTGTGACGTAACCGGTAAACTCGCAGTCCATAGAGCCGACGCAGCGGTTATCAGCCGCCTGAAAGAGGCCATGACCGACCTTTACAAACGCGATGTGCCCTTTGAACGCAAAGAGCGCCTCACAGCCGACATAATCGAGAAATTCCGTCAGGCAGACCTGCCCGACAAGGTTGAGCTTCTCGAAACCGTAAACGAGCTTTACACCACCTATTACCGCCTCGACGGCGTTATCGACAGCTATTACGGCGCGCTGGCTCCGTCTACAGGATCGCTCGACATATTCGACCTCATCCTCTACAAAGAGGGATTCCTGCTGATGGGCACCGACCGCCACAATCCCGACATTCCGGCATCGAAAGTGACGCAGGAGAAAATGTATGAGGCGTTTGTCGACCATCTGCATTTCAACCATGTCATAGGGGTGTCTGACGTGGGGCAGCTCAACAAAGCGGTTGAAGCCGGACGGTCGTCAGACCTTATAAACGTGGCCGAAGCCCTGCACGACAAGGAAATAGCAGCCATAGCCGACGAGATAACAGCCCGTTACAGAAACGGGGGCTCGCGCATAGTGCTCATTGCCGGCCCGTCATCGTCGGGAAAGACCACAACCACCAAACGGCTCGGCATCTATCTGATGACAAACCTGCTGAAGCCGAAAATGATCTCGCTCGACAACTACTTCGTTAACCGCGACCAGACTCCGCGCGACGAGACAGGCGACTATGATTATGAATCGCTCTACGCGCTCGATCTGGCGGCATTTAACCGCGATCTGACGGCTCTTCTCAACGGCGACGAGATATTGATGCCCACCTACAGTTTCGAGCAGGGAAAACGCATCTATAAGGGCGACACGCTTCGGCTGGAAGAGAACTCGATTCTGCTTATCGAGGGGATACACGGACTTAACCCCGAACTGACAGCCTCGATCGACGAAAACATGAAATACCGGGTGTATGTATCGGCCCTGACCACCCTTTCGATCGACGACCACAACTGGATTCCGACCACCGACAACCGCCTGCTGCGGCGCATAATCCGCGATCACAAATACCGCGGCACCTCGGCCGTCGAGACCCTGCGCCGCTGGCCCAGTGTGCGCCGTGGCGAGGAAAAATGGATATTCCCTTATCAGGAGAACGCCGACAGCACATTCAACTCATCGCTGCTGTTCGAGCTGGGTGTGATGAAAGATTATGGCGAGGCGCTGCTGCGCGATGTGCCCAACGCCATTCCCGAATATGCCGAAGCCTACCGTCTGCGCAGATTTCTGAGCTACTTCCGCCAGATAGGCGAGCGCGATGTGCCCCCCACCAGCCTTCTGAGAGAATTTCTCGGAGGCAGCTCGTTCCACTACTGAGCCTGCCACTTACAGCTTTCTTACTTGAATGTCCACGTAATTGTTCCCGACTGCACCGGCGACCCTTCAAGCACCGAGAAACGGCATTCACGCGAACGCTCTATACACTGGCGGCGCATGCTCTCGTCGGCCGACACGGTGCCGCTGCTTCGGGCGGCGTTATATGTGGCGCTGATAACCTTTCCTTTGGCGTCGACCTTCACATTCACTGTGATAGAGCCGAGCTTACGGCCGCGCACCGACGTCCATTTCTCAAGCGAGCGCCCTTTGAGCCCGTTGCCGGGTGTGCCGGTCACATTGCCCGTGTCAGAATTGCCCTCGACCGATCCCGGGGTTGAATTCCCCTTCCCACCGCCGAAGGCGCGTGCCGTTGCCGCCTCGACATTCTTTTTGGCCTGCTGTTGTTTTTTGGCCTCCTGACGGGCTTTCTCAGCCTCTATCTCCTCTTTCGTAGGCCCTTTCGGACGGGTCTCGGTCTTGGCCGGAGAAGGCTGCTCTGAAGCCAGCTGCGGAGCCGGATCGGCAGCCTTGCCGGCGTTTGCGGCGTCGGAGGCATCCTGTGTAGGCTCGGCCGATGACACATCAGAAGGCGCCGGAGCGTCTTGCGGGATATATTCGGCGAGATTGTCGCCGGTTCTCACAAAATCGCCGGCGGCATAGATATCCACCATCTCCTCGAACACAATCTCCGGACGCGGCTCTTCGGGCCATTCGTCAGCCCCCTCCGGCGGGAAGCGGAGAAACGAAAATATAAACGCCAGCAGAACCAGGGCGTGAAAAGCCACGGTTCCGGCTATGGCGAAGATGCGGTCTGAATTTCGCATGGAGGGTGGATATATAGTTATTCAGATTTCTGAGAATTTACAGCTTTGGTGGCCAGCACCATTTTCAGGTTGTGGGAAGCTCCGGCATTGAGCACCTCGACGATACGCCCGTATGGCACCGTCTCGTCGGCATAGAGGGCAATGAATCCGGTTGAGTCCTGCTGCTGTGCCAGCTGAAGGAACGTTACCAGAGCGTCGATCTGCAACGGCTGGGGCGCTTCCTCGCCCGCCGACGCGAAAATGTTCTGTTCGGCGTCGATATACACCCTCGTTCCCGGCTTCACAGCGCTTTGCTGGGTGCTCTGCGGCAGGGTCACCTCCAGTCCGGTAGGAAACACAAACGTTGAAGTCACCATAAAAAATATGAGCAGCAGAAAAATCACGTCGGTCATCGACGCCATCGAGAAAGCTGCCATCATCTGGTTCTGACGTTTCAGCACGATGTTTTCGTTTTGAGGTTAGACGGGATTATACAGCTGGTTCGTTCAGGAGATCCATGAACTCCATCGACTTCGACTCGAGCTGATTCATCACAGTGTTGATGCGGGCAACAAGATAGTTGTAGGCGAACAGGGCAATCACACCCACCACCAGACCGGCCACAGTTGTGACAAGAGCCGTGTATATGCCCGACGAGAAGGTGGCGATATTGGCCGAGTTGCCCTCGGAGGCAATGTCGTAGAATGCCTGCACCATGCCTATCACCGTGCCGAGAAATCCGAGCATGGGGGCGCCGGCGGCGGTTGTGGCAAGCCAGGGAAGACCCTTCGAGAGGTTGGCGATCTCGATGTTGCCGGTGTTCTCGACAGCGGCGAGAATATCGTTTACCGGACGGCCTATACGGCTGATTCCCTTGGCAATCAGTCGGGCATAGGGGGAACCGTTTTTCTTGCACAGGTTGAAGGCGCTCTCGATCTCACCCTCATGGATGTAATCGCGGATACGCTGCATGAAGGTGTCGTCCTCGCGGCTGGCACGGTTAATAACAATAGCCCTCTCTATCAGAATGTAGATACTCACCAGCGAGAGCAGGCCTATAACAATCATGAGCGGGCCACCTTTGAGGCAGAGATCCCACAGCGACATCTCAACTTCAGTGCGCACCGGAGTGCCTGTGAGAGCAGCATCGAGCAAAAGCATATCTATCTGTTTTTTTTAATTATTATCTGTTAACGGCAAACACAGCTCACCCTTTGAGAGCGGCCTTGTACTGGCGGATAGTTTCGGGAAGACCCAGATACAACGCGTCTGAAATCAGGGCGTGGCCTATCGAGACCTCGTTGAGAAAAGGCACCTGCTCCTTGAAATAGCGCAGATTGTGCAGGCTCAGATCATGGCCGGCATTCACGCCCAGGCCGGCCTTTCGGGCCGCGCGCGAAGCCTCTACATAAGGCTTGACGGCAGCTTCGGGGTCTTTGTCGTAAAGGTCGGCATACGGTTTGGTGTAAAGCTCCACCCTGTCGGCCCCGGCTTTGGCGGCCATGCGGATGTTCTCGGGGTCGGTGTCGACAAACACCGAGCTGCGGATGCCCGCCTCTCTGAGCGAGTCGATTATGCCCGTGAGAAACTCAAGATTGGCGGCCACATCCCACCCGGCCGACGATGTAAGGTCGCCCGGCGCGTCAGGCACCAGGGTAACCTGCTCAGGTTTGATCTTCAACACAAGATCCATGAATTCGGGCGACGGATAACCTTCGATATTGAACTCTGTCTTGACCAGCGGACGCAGATTGAACACATCCTCGCGCCTGATATGGCGCTCGTCGGGACGCGGATGAACAGTAATGCCGTCAGCGCCGAAAGCCTCGCAGTCAACGGCCACACGCTCCACATCGGGCACATTCTCCCCACGCGCATTGCGCAGCGTGGCCACCTTATTGATATTTACACTTAGATTGGTAGTCATAAATCTTTTTTCTGAATCGAAAAAAATCTATAATATCGTTTCGATTGTTGTTAAAACAGGGGATCAGTCAAGAAAAAATCCCTATCTTTGTGAGTCAAATTGACCACAAATTTACTCAGAAAAACCAAAAGAGAGCCTAATGACGGGTGGTTAATTTTATCTCTTAACAGATTTTGACACTCAACATAGCCCATTCATAACGGAGAATAACGGTGACACTGAATCATAGCGACATATTGCAGCAGTATATTGCAGGCAACCTGCCGGCCGGGAGCCGCACTGAGGTGCTGATGCCCGTGCATCCCGACAGCTCCACCCTGCTGGTGGCATGCCGTCCGGACGATTACAGCGCATCGGCTTTCGCCAAAGCCGTCGAAGACTGCGACGCCCAGCTTCTGTGGCTGTCGGTCACAGGAATGCGCGCCCGAAACGGCAACATAATCGTTGCCCTTACCGTCAATGCCCGGGCCCCCTGGGGCGTGGCACGGTCGCTTGAGCGTTACGGCTATGAGGTTGTTCACGCGCGAGGCAGCGAAGACTCCATCGAACACCGCGAGGCAGTTGACCGAGTTAACGAACTGATACACTATCTGGAGATATGAGAATAGCAATCAACGGCAACCGCCATCAGGAAGGTCATCTCGAAGAGATCGACCGCCTTGTAAGCCATATCATCCGCCAGAACCATGATGTGGTCATGGCCGAACCGTTTCTACGTTATCTCGAATCAAACCTGGGCGAAAGGTTCGGCGCAGGAATCGACTATGTGCCGCTGACATCGGCCCCGAATGCCGATCTGGCGATAAGCATAGGCGGCGACGGCGCGTTTCTGAAAACAGCCCGCTGGATAGGTGAGGCCGAAACACCGGTGGCCGGAATAAACACCGGGCATCTTGGCTATCTGTCGGCATTCACATTCGAGAACGCCGATGAAATCTACTCACAGCTGCTCACAGGCGATTTCAGAATCGAGAACCGCTCGGTGCTGTGTGTCGGCATAATAAAAAACGGCGTTCTTCAGCCAACCCGCCTTACAGCGCTCAACGAAGTGGCGATAACCAGAGGCGACAACTCGTCGATGCTCCGCATAGCCGCGCGGATCGACAACCGCTCATCGCTCAACTATATGGGCGACGGACTTATAATATCCACTCCCACGGGCAGCACAGCCTACAACCTCTCGGTGGGTGGCCCTGTGCTCGACCCCGAACTGGCCGGATGGGTACTCTCGCCGATAGCAGCACACTCACTGTCAATGCGCCCGCTTGTGGTGAAAGACAGTTCGGTCATTGAAATCAGCGTGGAAACCCGTGCCGAAGTGTTCCGTGTAAGCGCCGACGGCAAGCCCGTAACCCTCGGGGTGGCCGACCGCCTAATAATAAGCAAGGCCCCGCACAGTGTGAAACTGGTGCAACAGCCACATCACGCCTTTGCCGACACCCTGCGCGAAAAACTCGGCATGGGCACAACTCTTGTCTGACACAGAACCACATCAGCAACAACCATGCACGCCGCAGAATTCCAGCACACCGCGCTTGGCCGCGTCACAGTGACCGTCAGACAAAACTCACGTCATGTCTCGGCAAGGTGGAAAAACGGCCTTGTCAGCCTCAATGTGCCTCAGGGGGTAAGACTTCCGGAGCTTCACCGCATTCTCGACGATCTGGCACCACGGCTGCTTGCCAGCCGCCCGCAAATCAGCTATCACGACGGCATGGAACTACGTTTCCCCTCTGTCGATTTTGTTATCCGTCGTCAGAATTTCGCTCCGGCCCGCATTCTTGGCACCGCCTCTGTGCCAGTATCGTCGGTCGAAGTGGGGAGCGACTGGGATTTCGACAGCGACCACACATCGGTGGCCATATCCGACATGCTTTGCAAGATAGCGCGCAAGATAGCGCCGGAAGTGCTTGTGCCCCACGCCCGGGAAATGGCCTCACACATCGGACGCCACCCCGTGGGGTGGACAATCTCGACCGGACACCGCATTCTCGGGCAATGCACAGCCCACGGAGTGATCTCTCTGAGCTATGTGCTGCTGTTTCTTCCGGCCGACCTTCGCGATTATGTGATCTGCCATGAAATTGCCCATCTGTCGGAAATGAACCACAGCGAACGGTTCCACGCCCTTCTCGACGGCTATCTCGGAGGCCGTGAGGCCGAACTGGTGGCCCGGCTGCACTCATACCGCTGGCCGGTGTTCCGCAAATAACATCACAACAACCCCGCCACACGCCCTGATCGGCCGTTTTTGCCTCTGAAAAATTGCATTTCAGACCCTTTTGTGTGACATATGTAACCTCAGGGTCATGACTGATAAATTTGCAACACAAAGATTATACAAAAAGGTTACCGCTTTGGCCGAAGTTAGGGTTTGTAGTAATTTTGGCATCGCTAAAGAGCATCTCACCCTTGCTCTTTCTAAAAAAGAACGATGTTTTCAGACAATAATAACAAACCAGTCAACAAGAACAGCGGCCGCATCATCGTAGTAGACTCCGACCCGATAGTCTGCGACATGGTGCGCATGCACTTCGTAAACGACGGCTATACGGTGGACGAATGCCACTCCACAGAGGAACTGTTCTCTATCGAGCTTTCAGACTACGCCCTGATGATAATCGATCTTGATATAGACGACCATTCAGGTCTCGGCATAGTCGAACAGGTGAAACAGCGCCGCGACACCATGCACCTTGGAGTTATAACATGTTCTGTCAACATGTCGCCATCAACAATTATCGACGCCCTTGGAGCCGGAGCCGACGATTATCTGCTAAAGCCATTCTCCACCCGCGAGCTGCTTGCGAGAGTGAAATCGGTGCTCCGCCGACGCTGAAAGGTGCTTCCCGTCAGAAAAACCGACTGCAACCGAAAAGCGCGCCCAAAAACTACGACTTGTGCATTTCTGATAAGTAACCGGCCGAAATTATTCTGATATTTATCCGGGGAAATTTTTTAGGATATTTTTCTTGATGAAAAAGAAGTGTGGCGAGCCACACGACTGATAAAGAGAGAGAAAGATTAAAAAAATTTGACTGAGAAATATTGAAACAATCAGACCGGTCTGTGTAAATTAATTTTGAACAGTTGCTTATAATTGCTAATTTTGTGGATTAAAGTAACAATAAACCACGGAATTGGAGATGCCGACAGATAACACGAGCCGTTTGAAAAACATTCCCTCAAATTTAAAAGACTTGATAAAACAGCCCCGATGCTGGGGATTTTTTGTGAGCCTGGCCGTGATAGCCCTGCTCTCGATAGCCTTTTTCTATCCCGACGCCACAATGGGCAACCAGCTGCGCCAGCACGACATGCTTCAGGGCGCGGCCATAGGACATGAGGCCCAGGCCTATATGGAGGCTACCGGAGCCGAACAGCCCCGATGGACAAACTCGCTGTTCTCCGGAATGCCCACATTCCAGATCTCCCCCTCCTACCCTTCCGACAATCTTTTCAAATGGATCACAACGGTTTACGGCGCAGGTCTCCCCTCTCCGTCAAACCTGCTGTTCATGATGATGGCCGGATTCCTGATTCTCATGGCATCGCTGCGGGTGAAATGGTATTATGCCCTGACCGGAGCAGTGGCCTGGGGATTCTCTACCTATTTCATCATAATAATCGGGGCGGGCCACATCTGGAAATTCGTCACTCTCGCCTACATCCCGCCCACAATCGCCGGTGTCATACTCGCCTACCGCGGCCGTTGGCTGGCCGGAAGCGCCATGGCAGCCCTGTTCGCCATGATGCAGATACAGAGCAACCACGTGCAGATGTCATATTATTTCCTGTTCGTGATAGCCGCCCTCTCGATAGCATTTCTCACACAGGCTGTCAGAAAAAAAGAAACAGCGCGGTGGCTCAAGGCCACAGGAGCGCTGGTCGTGGCCGCTGTGCTTGCCGTCGGTGCCAATCTGCCAAGCCTTTACAACACCTATGCCTATTCAAAAGAAACCATGCGCGGCACCCATTCGGAGCTCTCGTCGGCATCGACAGGCAACGCATCGGAGAAAACCTCAGGGCTTGACCGCGATTATATAACCCAATACAGCTACGGTCGCGCCGAAACATTATCGCTGCTTATCCCCGACATAAAGGGTGGCGCTTCGGTTCGTCCGGCGGGGGGAGGCCTCGAGCGCACCTCGGTGGCCGACCTCGACAAGGCCGCCGAAATTCTCGACGCTGCCAGAC
>CAMWTV010000049.1 GCA_947177215.1 uncultured Muribaculaceae bacterium | reverse complement strand
TGCCGAGATAGAGGTTGTGGCCCAGAGGCCGCTTGTGTCGCGCGAGATCGACCGGCTGGGCTATGATGTGAAGGCCGACCCGGAATCGGCCACCTCGAATCTGCGCGAGATTCTGAGGAAGGTGCCTCTGGTGTCGGTCGACAACGAGGGCAATATCCAGGTGAAGGGGTCGTCGGCTTTCAAGATCTATAAGAACGGGCGTCCGAACAATTCATATACCAAGAACGCCAAGGATATATTTGCCGCCATTCCGGCGTCGTCGATAAAGAGAATAGAGGTGATAACCGATCCGGGAGCGCGGGAGGATGCCGAAGGGGTGGGGTGTATCCTCAATATTGTTACCGACAGTGACAGCAGTATCAGAGGGGTGACCGGATCGGCCAATATCAACGAGTGTCTGACCGATTCATATATCCCGAACGCGAGTCTGTGGCTGACCTCGCAGATAGACAAGGTGACCTTCGCAGTGTCGGGCGGAGGCAACTATATGCCTGCGTGCGACATGGTGAGAGGCCATCAGGAATCGGAGACGGTGTTTGCCGGCAACGGGATGCGGCAGACTTATGAATCGGACTACACATCGCCCTATGCCAGCGGGTGGTTCGGCTTCGAGGGGAGCTGGGAGCCTGACACGCTCAACCTGCTCACCGCCGAATTCAACGGGTGGAAATATGGCATGATGAATCCGGTGCAGACCGATATGACAAAGCGCTTTGACAGCGAGGGAAACCTGCTGATGTCGTATGGCATGACGGCCGACGTCAACACCAATCAGTATTTCGATTTTGACGGATCGGTAAACTATCAGCGCTCCACCCGCCGTAAGGGGGAGACGCTGACTCTGAGCTACCGCATATCGACCACGCGGCAGCACAATGAGTCGGAGGATACATACACGGATATGTATAACTGTGATTTCGGCTATACGGGGCGCTATTACAACTCGCGTCTGAACTATATAGAGCAGACTGTGCAGGCCGACTGGAGCCGCCCTTACGGAACACATCACAAGACAGATATAGGAGGCAAGGCCATTTTCCGCAACAACCACTCGATCAACGACTATGTTTACAGGGGGAATCCGATGCTTGACAGCAACGACGACTTTACCCACAACACAATTATCGGAGCCCTGTATGCCGACTGGAGGGGCACTTTCGGCAAATGGACTCTGCGGGCCGGTCTGCGTTACGAGTATTCGCGTCTGAGCGCGAAGTTTCACAACGGCTCGTCGGGGCACAATGATTTCGGTGTGGATCTCAACGATTTCGCCCCCAATGCCGCGGTTTCATGGAATATCAACGATGAAAACTCGCTGAAACTGAGCTATAACCGCAACATCAGGCGTCCGGGCATCAGTCAGCTTGACCCGGCAAGGTCAGTTTCGCCCACGAGTGTGAGTTTCGGTAATCCGGCTCTTGAAAGTGTGGCATATAACAATCTGAACCTCAATTATTCGCTGATAAAGAGCCGTTTCAACCTCGACCTGAATGTGTCTGGTTTTATGGTCAACAACAACTTCGCCGGGGTGAAGTGGGCAGAAAACAATATTTTCTATTCCACGACCAGAAATGCGGCCAAGGCGCGCAATGCCTCGATGTCGTTTTATTTCCAGTGGAGCATCAACAGCAAGACCCGGTGGATGATGAATGCCAGCATGTCGTATAACGACATCTCTCAGCCTTCGCTTGAGACGCAGCAGGGGGCACCGGCAACGTTGAGCCGCTCAAGCTGGAGTTTCAACCCGTGGACAAGATTCAGCCGTGATCTGCCATGGAAAATAGAGGCGGCTCTGTCGGCCTACTGGTGGTGGCGAAGCGCATCGGATGTTTACAGCTATTATGAGAATTCGATCAACAATCTGTCGTATAACATAAGCTTTTCGCGCCGTTTCCTCAAGGATGACCGTCTGACGGTCTATGTCATGGCCAATACGATTTTCGGCCCTGACAGGTTCAGGCATGTAAATATCACAGAGAACCCGGATTACAGGTCGCGGTCGGTTTCCACTACAAAGGGCCGGAGCACGGTGTGGGTCAGCATGAGTTTCCGGTTCGGTTCGCTGCAGGCGCAGGTGAAGAAGACCAGAGCTGCCATCAGCAACGACGATGTTGAATCGTCAAAGAAATGATCAGTGAGCGGCTGCCTGCTGTCAGAGCAGCAGGCAGGCATCGCCGTAGGAGAGGAAGCGGAAGCCGTTGGCCATGGCGTAGTCGTAGACCGGACGCCACTGTCCGGCGGTGAATGCCGATACGAGCAGCAGAAGGGTTGAGCGTGGCTGATGAAAATTGGTGACCATCCCTTTCACCACGCGGTAGGTGTAGCCCGGAGCTATGATTATGCGGGTAGAGGCAATGAATGTCGATTCTCCGCGTTTGTCGAGATAGTCGAGGATAGCGTTCATGGCTTCCCCGACTGTAAGAGTTCCGGACTCTGGCTCATAAGGTGCCCACTGGGGCACTTCTCCCTCCCATCGGCCGGCGGCAATCAGAGCTCCGGCGTGATAGAGGCTTTCGAGGGTGCGCACCGAGGTGGTGCCTACGGCTATCACACGTCGGTCGCCGCGGGCAAGTGTGGCTATCAGATCTCTTTCTACGGCAATGAATTCGCTGTGCATCTCGTGATCGCCGATCTCATCGGTTTTTACAGGCTGGAAGGTGCCCGCTCCGACGTGGAGCGTGAGTTCGCGACGCGGTATGCCCCGCGCGGCGATTTCGTCGAGCACACGTTCGGTGAAATGTAGCCCGGCAGTGGGGGCGGCCACAGATCCGTCGATATGCGAATAAACCGTCTGATAATCGTTTGAATCGGAGGCTTCGGTGCCACGGTTCAGATATGGGGGGATGGGAATCTCGCCCAGAGCCGAGATTATCTCGGAGAAGGTGACATTATTGTTGTTCCATGAGAAGCGCACTATCGACGAGTTTCCTTCACGGGCCTGACGCTCGGCGCAGAATGTGAGTTTCTGATCGCCTACGGTAAGCTCGGTGGATAGCTGTCCCTGTTTCCAGCGTTTTGAGTTGCCTACGAAGCATTGCCATGAGCAGCTGCCGGTCGAGGCAAAATTCACGGCATAGTCGCGTGGTTCTGTCGGTTCGAGACAGAACACCTCGATAAGCGCTCCGGCCGGTTTGCGGAAACGGAGGCGTGCGTTGATAACACGGGTGTTGTTGCACACAAGCATGCTGTCGGGTGGCAGAAGTCTGGGCAGTTCGGTGAAAATATGCTGCGAGACAGTGCCGTCGGCCTGTCTGACAAGCAGTTTGCAACTGTCGCGCTCGGCCAGGGGATAACGTGCTATCCTGTCGTCGGGCAGCTCATAGTCAAAATCGTCTATGCGTAATTCTTTTACCATGGCACAAAATTACGAAAAAATAGCTATTTTTGTTTCTCAAACAAGAAAATACGATTATGGCAAAGATAGGAGATACAGTCAGATTCCTCAGCTCTACGGGCGGGGGACGTGTTGTTAAGATAGAGGGGAACATAGCCCATGTAGAAGAGGATGACGGCTTTACCACGCCGGTTCTGCTCAAGGAGCTTGTTGTTGTGAGCAGTGCGGGGCAGGAGAGCGCGCGCCGCGATATTTTCGGCGGCACAGGGCAGCAGAGCCAGCAGAAGGAGGCAGAGCGGCAGAGCAAATTTGTGCCGACGGCGGTTCCCGAGGCTCCGAAACCCGAACCTGTGGCCGAGACTCCCGGCGGCGAACGGCTGAATGTGGTGCTGGCTTATTGCGCCATGGAGCTGAAGCACCTGTCGACAACCGCTTTCGAGGCATATCTTGTAAATGACTCGAACTATTATCTTTATTTCACCTATCTGTCGCGTGCCGACGACGCGCCGGGGTGGACTGCCAGGCATGCAGGCCTGATAGAGCCCGGTATGCAGGTGTTTCTCGAAGAGCTTTCGCGCGAACAGGTAGGTCAGCTCGACCGGGTGGCTTTCCAGTATGTGGCGTTCAAACGCGACAAGCCGTTCGCGCTTAAGGCGCCTGTGGCGGTTGAATGCCGCCTTGACACGACCAAGTTTTTCAAGCTGCACTGTTTCCGCGACAATCCCTATTTCGATGAGCCGGTGATAGCGGTGGATATTGTGAAAAACGATGTGCCGCAGCGTTCGATGTCGTTCGACAGCAGCTCGCTCGAGGACGCCATGCGCCAGAAACGTGATTCTGACCGCCGTCAGCTGCGTAAGCCTGTGCAGAAACATACGCATGCCAAGGCCGACGGCCCGCTGGTGGTTGATCTGCATGTGAGCGAACTGCTCGACAGCACCAGCGGCATGTCGAACGCCGATATACTGAATTATCAGATCGACACTTTCCGACGGATAATGGACGAGAACCTGCGCAACAAGGGTAAGAAGATAGTGTTTATCCATGGAAAAGGTGAGGGGATTCTGCGTCAGGCAATCATGAAAGAGCTGAATTACCGCTACAAGGGGCATGATGTGCAGGATGCCTCTTTCCGTGAATACGGCTATGGGGCGACCCAGGTCTCTATATGATTTGATTTATGATAATCGTTTTTTCGGGAACAGGCAATTCGATGCTTGTGGCGCGTGAGCTGCAGAAGCATATCGGAGGAGATATTACGGTGGCCGAGGGAGACCTTCTGCTCGCCCCGGCCAGACATGTCATAGAGGTGCCCGAGGGGGAGAATGTGGTGTGGGTGATGCCGGTTTATTCATGGGGGCTGCCCCCTGTGATGTCGGCTTTCATGCGTAGGGTTAAGATGAAAGGGGGGCATGAGGTGTCGCACTTTCTGGTGCTGACATGCGGCGATGACATAGGCTATGCCGATAGCGAATGGCGCCGGCTTGCAGGTAGGCGCGGGTGGAATCCGCGCGGGGCTTTTTCGGTGACTATGCCCAACACTTACGTGTGCATGAAAGGTTTTGACGTTGACAGCGCGGAGGTGGCTGCCGGAAAGCTGTCGGCCATGCCCGGCAGGGTCGAGGCGATAGCGGGTGCCATGCGCCGTAGGTTCTCAGAAAGCGACGTTGTGCGCGGTTCATGGGCGTGGGTGAAGACTAATGTGGTCTATCCCTATTTCGACCGTTTCTGTATGTCGCCACGGCCGTTTGCCACGACCGGCGGATGCACGTCGTGCGGGCTGTGCGCGCGCAGTTGCCCGATGGAAAACATTGCAATGAGCAACGGGCGCCCTGAATGGGGGAGGCGTTGCGCCTTGTGTCTGCGCTGTTATCACATATGCCCTTCGCATGCGGTGGCATATGGAACGCATACCGCCGGCAAGGGGCAGAAACGTGTCTGTCTGGGAAAATAAGCGCGTTTTAACTTAATGTCGGTGCTTATCTGAGCATGGCCGCAGTTTGCTGCGTGCCTACGATCCAGAGCCTGTCGCCCTGACGCAGCGGAAGGTCGGGCGCATGGTCGAAAAACTCTCCGTCGCGTTCAAGTGTCACCACATGGGTCTGGTATTTTCGGCGCACGTCGGCCCCTGCAAGGGTCTGCCCGACAAGAGGGGATGTTGCCGACAGCACGACGCTTGTGATACGTACATCGGTGAGTTCGGGCTGACCGGATTCGGCGGGTGCTTCAGCCTCGATAACGGGGAGCAGGTCGGCAATCTGCTCGTCAGTGCCGATCACTCCGATAGTGTCGCCCGGGAAAATGCGGGTGTCGCCTGACGGCACCACCATCACATTCATGCCGCGTTGCACCGTGACTACGCTTATGCCATATTTGCGCCGCAAGCCTGAGTTTGACAGGCGTTCGCCTACAAAGGGGCATCCGTAGCCAACGTGCATGTAGGCCAGATGCAGATCGCTCACAAGATTGTTTTTCTTTCCGGAGCGGCGAAGCTCACGCTCGTTGAGATTGTCGAGAAATTTCGATTCGATGTGTCGCAGCTGCCTGTTGAGGCGTTTCGACATGAGCATGAGCAGAATCAGAAGGCTTGCTATGCCGATGAGGAGGCCTACTTTTATCGAATAGAACTGCCAGAGTTCGTGCATTATGAACCAGAGAGCAAGAAGCAGCCTGAATACCATCATGACCACCCGAGGCACTTTCAGCTGGCCGGCGGTGAGGTGTGCGGCGGCGTTGTCGCGGTTCATGGCCGGCGGGAGGCACAGAGCCAGCAGGAAGGGTGCCATGCACAGCAGTGTCAGCGTTACACTCAGCAGCCGCCACCAATGGGGGAAGAGCCGTTCGAGTTCGGGCGCCATGTAGCGGTGGCTCACAATGGAGATTCCAGTTATGATTATCGAATAGAGGGCTATGCGCCACAGATAGCGTCGGAACAGAGCCATCCAGGCGCGGCGTGAGCCTCCGGCCTCGTCAGATGTGCCTGCCTGTTCGGAATAGCGGTCGATAAGGAACCTGAACCGTTCGGGGAGGTGGCGCGCCACCCATTCATAGGCCGGATCGGCCATGCGGATGAAGTAGGGGGTGGTGAAGGTAGTTATCACCGACACGGCTACCACGATAGGGTAGATTTCGGGATTCAACACTCCAAGACTCATGCCGAGGGTGGCTATGATGAAGGCGAATTCACCTATCTGTGTCAGAGAGAAGCCCGAGTCGATGGCAATCTTCAGGTTCTGGCCGGTTATAAGCATGCCGAATGTGCCGAAGATGATCATGCCTGCGATAACCGCCACCGACAGAAGCAATATCGGCCACCAGTATGTGACTATCACATCGGGCTCTACCATCATGCCCACGGATATGAAGAATACCGAGCCGAAAAGGTCTTTGACCGGCATGGTGATATGTTCGATCCGTTCGGCATAGCTTGTCCCGGCAAGGATGGAGCCCATTACAAAGGCTCCGAGAGCCATTGAGAAGCCGCAGAACACCGAGAAGACGGCCATGCCGAGACACAGCCCCATCGACACCACGAGCAAGGTCTCGTTGTTGAGAAACCTTCTGAAACGGTTGAGGGCCGAAGGGATGACAAATACCCCCACGAGAAACCATATTATCAGGAAGAAGGCGAGCTTGCTCACGCTCATGAGCATTTCGCCACCCTCGACGCTGTTGTTGATGGCTATCGACGACAGAACAACCATCATGACAACTGCAAACAGGTCTTCGACAATGAGGACGGCGAAAACGAGCGAGGCAAATTTCTTATGCCTGAGGTTGAGGTCGGTGAAAGCCTTGATGATTATGGTTGTCGACGACATGGAGAGCATGCCTCCGAGAAACAGGCTGTTGATGGTGGTGAATCCGAGCAGGTGGCCGATGAGGAATCCGGTGCACATCATTCCGGTAACGATTATCAGGGCCGTGACCACTGCCGATCCGCCGGTGTTGACCAGTTTCTTGAAGCTGAATTCAAGCCCGAGCGAGAACAGCAGCACCACAATTCCGATCTGCGCCCAGAACTCGATGTTTTCCATCGTGGTTACCGAGGGGAGGGGCTTGAAATTGGGGCTTGCCAGAAATCCGGCCACGATGTAGCCGAGCACAACGGGTTGCTTGATCCATTTGAACAGGAGTGTGACCACTGCTCCGAGCAGCAATATAAAAGCCAGATCCGAAATCAGACCTTCCATGATTCAGTGAGAGTTATAAAGTAATGAAACAAAGAAGCAAAGCGTGATGTTGGAAAGCGCTTTGCTTCTTCAGATGTATGGTATGTGCGATTATTTGAGCGTGAATTTGCGGGAAGCGAGACGGTAGTTGTCGCAGAACAGCTCTACGGTGTAGTCGCCCGGGGTCAGAGTGGTGTTCACATCCCAGTAGATGGTTATGCCGCCGATCTCTTCGCCTGCATATTCTATCGACTTGCGGGCTGTGGCCTCGAGGCTCGCGCCCTCGAAATCGAATGAACCGCCCCCGCCAAGCAGAGTGCCTTCCGGATTGGTTATGCGCATGAAAATTGTTTTCTCGCCCACCGGAGTCGAGTTGTTCTGGGGTATGGTGAAGGTCACCATAAGCTGACGCGCTTTTGTAACTTTTTTCTCGGTGCGCCCTTTTTTGTTGAGTGCCACGAGGTTGACGCCGGTTACATTCAGCTTCTCGGCAAGAGTCATGCGTTCGTTGAGAACCTTGTTGTTCTGTTCGACCGACTGGATGCTTTGCGACAGGCGTTCGTTGCGGGCCTTAACCTCCTGGTTTTCATTGCGCAGCTCCTGGTTCTCCTGGTTGAGGGCGTTGATCTGCTCCACATAGTTGCGCAGAATTCCCTTGAGGGTGGAGATCTCACCTTTGAGTTTGCTGATTTGCGCGGCAGATTTGTTTTTCTCGTTTTTCAGCTCCTGAAGGAGTTTCTCGACCTGAGCGCGAGCCGCTGAATATTTCTGCACTATCGAGTCGTTGGCCAGCAGCGATGTCTGGTTCTCATACTGGGCGAATTCGTTGTTGAGGGCATCATATTCGTTGGCCAGCTGCAACTGCTCGTTGGCCAGCTGGAGCTGTTCGATCTGACGCTGCTGTTCGGCCGCCTTTTGTGTCTGACGGGCGGTAAACGCGATTATGGCACACAGGGCCACGATGCCTATTCCTGCCCATATAAAGATGTTTTTCTTCGACTTGGGCTTCTGTGGCGGTGCTACAGTCTCGTATTCCTCTACCTGCGGCATTCTGCGGCGTGGTTGCTGACTTTGCGGCGCAGGGGCCTGACGCCTCTCGCCTTCGTATCGGGGGCGGTCATGGGCGGCCTGATGCTGCGGTTGACGTGGCTGTTCAACAGTTGGGCGCGGCGGCTGTGTCGCTGCCGGTGCAGGGTTCGTCCGGGCAGGCTCGGGCGTCGGAGCGGGTTCTGCCTGTTTTGCGGGTTGTGACTGCTGATTACGTGGCTGCTGGCGTTCCTGTTGTTCCCGGGCCATGGCTGCAGCGCGGCGCAGACGGTCGTTCAGGGTCTCTCCTCCGGGATTCGGGCGGTCGTTGATTTCGTTGGCCATAATCGTTGAGTTTTTATGATGGCGGGTGTTGCAAAGCGATAGAAACACGTTCTGCAACACCCACCCGGTATTCACATTTGTTATTAAACAACCTCTTGGAGTGAGTTGTTACATCCCTTTTCCGTGGCAGTTCTTGAATTTCTTTCCTGAACCGCAAGGGCAGGGATCGTTACGTCCTACTCTCGGAGCGGCTTTCGCGGGCTGCACCTTTCTGGGGCCTCCGCCGGCATTGGCCATGGCCTGACGCTGTGCGTTTTCGCCCGGCATGCTCTCTTTCGACGCAGTGTATTGCGAATAGTCGTTGGGTCGTTCAGGCATTGCGCGGCGCACTTCCGGAGCGGGGGCAGCCGGTTTTGCCGGCTGCTCGGCTGCTTTTTCCTCGGCCTGAGGCTCTTCGTTGTTTTCAGCGGCACGGGCCGAAGGCTGTGTGGCTGAAACGCTGATGTTGCTCACAGGGGGAGCCGGCTGCACGTAGATCTGGCCGCGCATGAGCGCTGCAAGTGCCTTCTGGTTGAGGTTGTTGAGCATCGCCTCGAAGATGTGGAACGACTCGACCTTGTAGATTACCAGCGGGTCTTTCTGCTCGTATGAGGCATTCTGCACGCTCTGGCGCAGGTCGTCGAGTTCGCGCAGGTGCTCTTTCCAGAGTTCGTCGATGGTTACGAGCAGAATGGCTTTGTGCCACTCCTTGACAATCGACTTGCACTCGGTGTTGTAGGCTTCGGTGATGTCGACGCGCAGGTGGAAGAGGCGTTTTCCGTCGGTTATGGGCACGATAATGCGGCCGGTGGCGCCACGGTTCTCAACCCAGTCTTTGATTACAGGCATGGCCACTTCGACGATGCGCTGGCTGCGGCGGCTGAGAGTCTCGTTTGCTGCGGCATAGAGGCGCTCCACTTTCTCTTCCTTGCTCATGTTCTGGAACTCCTTCTCGTTGAAGGGAAGCTCGACTGTGAGCACACGCATCATCTCGAGAGCCAGCTCCTCGTAATCGGTGGGCTGGTCATAGTTCAGCACCAGATTCTCGATCAGATCGTAGGTCATGTTGGCGATATCGATGCCGATGCGTTCGCCAAGCAGGGCGTGGTGGCGGCGGTTGTAGATGTAGGTACGCTGCTTGTTCATCACGTCGTCGTATTCAAGCAGGCGCTTGCGCACACCGAAGTTGTTTTCCTCAACTCGTTTCTGTGCGTTCTCGATGGCTTTCGTAACCATGCTGCTCTCGATCATCTCGCCCTCTTTCAGTCCGAGGGTGTCGAGCATCTTCATCACGCGGTCGGTGGCGAACAGACGCATCAGCTGGTCTTCGAACGACACATAGAACACCGATGATCCGGGATCGCCCTGACGGCCCGCACGTCCGCGCAGCTGGCGGTCGACACGGCGGCTTTCATGACGCTCCGTGCCGATGATGGCCAGACCTCCGGCGTCTTTTACTTCCTGCGGAAGCTTGATGTCGGTTCCTCGTCCGGCCATGTTGGTGGCGATGGTCACAGTGCCGGGGCGTCCGGCCAGAGCAACTACCTGGGCTTCTTTCTGATGGAGCTTGGCATTTAGCACCTGTGCGTCGATGTGGCGCATCTGGAGCATGCGGTAGAGAAGCTCGGAGATCTCGACCGATGTGGTGCCGACCAGCACGGGGCGCCCGGCGTCTCTCAGTCTGACGATCTCGTCGATTACAGCGGCATATTTTTCTTTCTTGGTCTTGTAAACGCGGTCGTCCATATCCTTACGCGCCACGGGGCGGTTTGTGGGTATGGTCACTACGTCAAGCTTGTAGATGTCCCAGAGCTCTCCGGCTTCGGTTTCGGCCGTACCGGTCATACCGGCAAGCTTGTGATACATGCGGAAGTAGTTCTGGAGGGTAATGGTGGCGAATGTCTGTGTGGCAGCTTCCACTTTCACGCCTTCCTTGGCTTCGATGGCCTGGTGTAGACCGTCGCTGTAACGCCGGCCTTCCATGATTCGGCCTGTCTGCTCGTCGACGATCTTGATTTTGTTGTCGTCGATCACATATTCGTTGTCTTTCTCAAACAGGGTGTAGGCCTTGAGAAGCTGGGTCACGGTGTGTACGCGCTCCGATTTGATGGCATAGTCAGACATGGCCGCGTCTTTCTTTTCCTGACGCTCGCTGAGGTCGGCTATGTTTTCAAGTTCTGAGAGTTTTCCGGCTATGTCGGGAAGCACGAAGAACTGCGGATCCTGGTTCTTGTCGGTGAGGATGTCGAAACCTTTGTCGGTGAGTTCAACCGAGCGGTTCTTCTCGTCGATAACGAAGTAGAGCGGATCGGTTACTACCGGCATCTCGCGCGAGTTGTCCTGAAGGTAATATGCCTCGGTTTTGAGAAGGGCGTTTTTCATGCCTTCCTCGCTGAGGAATTTGATCAGCGGGCCATATTTGGGCAGACCTTTGAACGCACGGAAAAGGAGCAGTTCGCCCTCTTTGCGCACTTCTTTGTCGTCGGATGTGATTTTCTGTTTTGCCTCGGCGAGAATCTGGGTGACCAGGCGCTTCTGAGCCTGATATACTTTCTCAACGTTGGGCTTGTATTCGTTGAACATCTGGTCGTCGCCTTTGGGCACCGGACCTGAGATGATGAGCGGTGTACGGGCATCGTCGATAAGCACCGAGTCGACCTCATCGACAATGGCGTAGTAGTGTTTGCGCTGCACCATGTCCTGTGGCGCCATGGCCATGTTGTCGCGCAGGTAGTCGAAGCCGAACTCGTTGTTTGTTCCGAAGGTGATGTCGCATTCGTAGGCGCGGCGACGGGCGGCTGTGTTGGGCTGATGCTTGTCGATGCAGTCAACGGTCGAGCCGTGGAACATGTAGAGCGGCCCCATCCATTCTGAGTCGCGCTTCGACAGGTAATCGTTGACTGTTACCACATGCACGCCTTTCTTCGAAAGCGAGCGGAGGAATACGGGGAGTGTGGCCACAAGGGTTTTACCTTCACCGGTGGCCATTTCGGCGATCTTGCCCTGGTGAAGCACAACGCCGCCGATGAGCTGCACGTCGTAGTGGATCATATCCCATGTCACTTCGTTGCCTCCGGCGAGCCAGCGGTTTTTCCAGAGGGCCTTGTCGCCTTCGATAGTAACGAATTCGCGTCCCTGTGCGGCCAGATCCCTGTCCATCTGTGTGGCGGTTACCTCTACGGTTTCGTTGGCGGCGAATCGCGCCGCTGTCTCGCGCATGGTGGCGAACACTATGGGGACTGTCGCTGATACACATCTGACGCTGCCTACA
>CAMWTV010000048.1 GCA_947177215.1 uncultured Muribaculaceae bacterium | reverse complement strand
ATCCCTATGAGGGCAACAAAAAAAAGGGCTATTACAATCCAGTCAAGTAATTGCATAATTTGTCAGTGATTATGGTTGATTTAGGTCAAATTTCCGTAAGCCGGATGGAAGGCTCCGCAGAGACGCCAGTGAACGCGTCTCTGCGAAATCCTTTGTGTTGTTTTATGGTCAGCGGTTATTCCGCAACAGAGAAACGATAGATGCAGTGGCTGGTATAGGTCTCGCCGGGATTCAGCACAACCGAAGGCCACTGGGGTTTGTTGGGGCTGTCGGGATAGTGCTGCGATTCGAAACATACGGCTACACGCTGGTTGTAGGTAATACCTTTTTTACCGGTCACAGTGCCGTCAAGGAAGTTGCCGGTATAGATCTGCACACCCGGCTCATCGGTAAGCATCTCAAGCACCACACCCGTTGTGGGATCGGTCAGACGCAGGGCCACTTCCGAGTCGTTGCCTGCGGTGTTGAGCACGAAGTTGTGGTCGTAACCGTTGGCATTGTGAATCTGGATGTCGTCAGCCTCGATATCCTGGCCGATAGCTTTGGCTGTGCGGAAATCCATCGGAGTGTTTTCCACTGCCACAATCTCGCCGGTTGTCATGAACGTGCTGTCGACCGGAGTGAAACCGTCGGCATTAACCCACAGCACCTCGTCGGTGATGGGCTTTTCGGGGTTGCCCGACAGGTTGAAATAAGAGTGGTTGGTGAGGTTGATTATCGTTTTCTTGTCGGTCGTGGCCGAATAAGCCAGATCGATGGCATTGTCTGAAGTCAGTGTATATGTAACGGTAGCTTTAACCTCGCCGGGGAAACCGTTGTCGCCGTCGGGCGACACAATAGAAAGCTGCAGGGTGGTGTCGTTGAGCTGATTGGCGTCATACACACGATACTGCCACCCCTTGGTGCCCATGTCGGTTCCTCCGTGCAGGCAATGGCCGTAATTGTTCTGAGGCAGTTTCATGGTGTCTCCGTCAAGCACGAAACGGCCCTGGTTTATGCGGTTGGCGTAACGGCCGATAGCCGCGCCGAAATCGCTGCCGTTGATCTCGGGGAAATAAGCCTGGATGCTGTCGAAGCCGAGCACCACATCGATCATCTTGCCATCGCGGTCGGGCACCATAATGCTCACGATACGGCCGCCGAAGTTGGTGATGCAAACCTCCATCCCCTTGTCGTTTTTCAGAGTATAGAGCGCGGTTGAGTCGCCGTCATATTCGGCAACGAATTTCTGGGGATCAAGACCCGAAAGGGTCAGCTGAGGAGCCTCTTTGCCACCGTTGCATGCGCAAAGCGCGAGCATTGCGGCCACCGGAAGGCAAATTCCTGTTTTTTTCATGTCAGATACTTTTAAATTTATTATTCACTTGGTTACAAGAGTCATGGTTTAGCATGCTTCAAGAGCATCCGGTGCTTTGTGTTCCATAGCACACTCTGCATGGGTTCAACACCCTTCGCAATGACGCACCGGCCAACCCTCCGGATCAGACTCCGGAGTTGAGGGTGTAAAATTAACACCCGAAGGTCACCCCACCAAATTTAATGGCATGTTATAAAACATATATAAGTGTATTTTTTACACCCTTTCCACGTAAGCTATTGGATATTAAACTTCACCGTCATACCTGAAAGGTGAAATTTTTCCTTGTTTGCAACAATTTCTCCCCACGGCACAACGTTATTATTCCAGTCATAAACCTTATTAAACGCAACATCAATGAAACAGATAAGCCGGTTTATCATCACACTTCTCCTGATAGCATGTTATTCATGCAACAACCACGACGAACGCGGACTATATACACCTCTCGCAATCGTGGCCGAACTCGAGCCCCGTTCGGAGATTATCCCCTTTGCGGACATGACACCCGAAGAGCGCCGTGAATATCCGCGAACCAACTATGTTGTAAACGCGCCGGAGGATCTGCCCGACGACAAGGTGTTCGGAATGCAAGACATAATCGCAGCCAATGTTGATTTCTCGCGCTACACCCTGCTCATCAACTACAATCTCATTCCGGGATACATCTTCGGCCACAGATACTACTGGCAATATGACAACACTCTCGAACAATATGAACTGGGGTGCTGGTTCAAGGCCTCCGAATTAGACTGGGATGAAGAATCCGACCTGCCCGAAGACTGGACTTATTACCGTGGCGCGGTTATAGTCAACAAGATATCATCCAATGCCACTGTTGCATTCTCTTACTCCACCCATAATGACTGAACGCCGGAAAGCGGTTATACGCAGAATTTTCGTAAATTTGCAGTGAACAACCCATTGCCCGGGTGGCAGACAACCTATTTTTCATTATGGATCAGCAGGATTTCGACATACATAACAGTGCGGCGGAGCGCGACGGCGACTATGAGCGCGCCTTGCGCCCGGGACGCTTCGAATCGTTTGCCGGTCAGGAAAAGATAGTGGCCAACCTGAAAGTGTTCGTTCAGGCGGCACGAATGCGCGGCGAGCCTCTCGACCACCTGTTGCTTCACGGCCCTCCCGGTCTCGGGAAAACCACACTTTCGGCAATCATCGCCAACGAGCTCGGCGTGGGATTCAAAATCACATCAGGGCCCGTGCTCGACAAACCGGGCGACCTTGCAGGCATCCTGACCTCGCTCGAAGAAAACGATGTGCTTTTCATCGACGAGATCCACCGTCTGAGTCACACCGTGGAAGAGTATCTTTACTCTGCCATGGAAGATTACCGCATCGACATAATGATCGACAAAGGCCCCGGAGCCAGATCGGTGCAGCTCTCTTTGTCGCCATTCACACTGGTGGGAGCCACAACCCGAAGCGGACTGCTCACGCCCCCGCTCAGAGCGCGTTTCGGCATCGACTGCCATCTTGAATATTACGACCACGAGGTGCTGGAACGCATCATCCTGCGTTCGGCGGCCCTTCTCGGTGTGAAATGCAGCGCCGAGGCTGCCCACGAGATAGCAATGCGTTCGCGTGGCACACCTCGCATAGCCAACGCCCTGTTGCGCCGCGTGCGCGACTTCGCCCAGGTCAAAGGCAACGGAGAGATCGACACGGAGATTGCTCGCTATGGCCTCGAAGCGCTCAACATTGACCGATACGGGCTCAACGAGATCGACAACCGGCTGCTCCTCACCATGATAACAAAATTCCGCGGTGGCCCCGTGGGCCTCACGACCATAGCCACCGCCATGGGCGAGGATCCGGGCACGATCGAGGATGTATATGAACCGTTTCTGATAAAGGAGGGCTTTCTGAAACGCACCCCCCGTGGCCGCGAAGTCACCGATCTGGCATGGAGCCATCTCGGCGTGAGCCAGCCCGGACTCGGAGGCCTGTTCAGTTCTGAAAACCTGTAACCCCAAACACATACCCCCCTATGGCAGGTGTCAAAAGCCTATTCAAGGATACAGCCATCTATGGTGTCAGCAGCATCGTGGGCCGGTTTCTCAACTGGTGCCTCGTGCCCATCTACACCTATTGTTTCGCCGCAGCCGAATATGGCGTGGTCACAAACATCTATGCCTATGTGGCCCTGGCGCTCATAATCCTGACCTACGGAATGGAGACCGGCTTCTTCCGTTTCGCCAACCATGAGCGCTGGAGCAATCCCGGACAGGTCTACACCACCACCCTCACTTCGATCGGAGCAAGCTCCATCATTTTCATTGTGGCGGCCTGTTTCCTATCCCCTCAGATTGCCTCTGCGCTCGACTGTGCCGCGCATCCGTCGTTCATCTGGATGATGGCCATAGCCGTCGGGGTCGATGCCTACACCTCTATCCCGTTCGCTTATCTGCGCTACCGCAAGCGCCCGATCAGGTTCGCCACCCTGAAACTCATCAACATAGGCCTGAACATAGGGCTGAACCTGTTTTTCATCCTCCTGTGCCCGGTGTTGTGGCAGAAAGCGCCTCATACCATTGCATGGTTCTATGATCCCTCATTCGGCATCGGCTACATCTTCCTGGCCAACATGATCAGCTCTCTGGCCATGCTCATGCTTCTCACTCCAGAGATAATAGCCGAGGGATATTCGTTCTGCGGCCGGCTTCTGCGCGAAATGATCGTCTACTCGTTCCCGCTTCTGATCATCGGAATAGCGGGAATCATGAACCAGACCATCGACAAGATTCTGTATCCCATGCTGATAGCCGACAAAAACGAGGCTATGACCGGCCTTGGCATCTACGGCGCCAACTACAAGATTGCCATCGTCATGGTCATGTTCATCCAGGCGTTCCGTTTCGCTTACGAGCCATTCATTTTCGCGCAGAACCGCGAGAATACCGGCTCCGACAAGAACAAAGCCTACCGCGACGCCATGAACTGGTTCGTTATATTCGCCCTTTTCATTTTCCTCGGAGTGATGTATTTCCTTCCGGTGCTGAAATATTTCATCTCCCCCCTCTATTTCGAAGGCCTGAAGGTGGTGCCGGTAATAATGCTCGCCGAACTGTTCTTCGGGATATTCTTCAATCTCTCACTCTGGTATAAGATCACCGACCGCACAATCTGGGGCACATGGTTCTCTCTGCTCGGACTGGCGGTGACTCTGGCTCTGAACATCGCTTTCGTGCCGCGCTACGGCTATATGGCCTGCGCATGGGCGGCATTCTGCTGTTACGGAGTAATGATGATAGCGAGCTATGTAATCGGCCGCTTCAAACATCCGGTGAAATACGACATAGGCCGCATTGCCTGCTATTTTGCCGCCGCCATGGCTTTGTGGGGAGTGTCGGCACTGATAACCACCGGAAACAATCTTATTGATTTCCCGGCGCGCGTGCTTCTGCTCGCCGTCTACGCCGGCATAGTCTATGTAGCCGAATTCCGCCGCAGACACACCACCTGATCCCGAAGCAGACCATGCGGAATGCCGGGCCATGATTCAAGTATATCACTTTTTTTGCAGAAAATCGTACTGCCACCCTTTTCTCATTTGGCTATTTTTGCAAAAAATAAACCAATCGCAAATTTATACCATGTGTAAACTTCGTATCTCTACCATTCTGATTGCTACCGCCGTAGCCTCTGCGTCGGCACAGACCATGACAGAATGGGACGACGTTGCGGTAACAAGCGTGAACCGCGAGACTGCCGTGCAGATGTCGCTTCCCATAACCGACATCTCGCAGATCGACGACATTGACGGAAAACCTGTGTCGCCCTACTCCATGTCGCTCAACGGCACGTGGAAATTCAAATGGGCGCCTATGCCGTCGGGCGCTCCCGAAGGATTTCAGAACGACTCATACAGCGTGGCCGGATGGGACGACATCACCGTGCCATGTCCGTGGCAGGTCTATGGAGTCCGCAACAGCAAAAACTGGGACAAGCCTCTTTATGTAAACACCGGATATCCTTTCACCTACGATCCGGCCACATTCAGTGTAATGGCCTCTCGCCCGTCGGACTGGACTTACAACGACGCCATGAAGAATCCGACAGGATGCTACCGGCGCTCGTTCACACTGCCCGACAACTGGGACGGCCGCGAGATCTATGTGCGTTTCAACGGTGTGGGACACGGATTCTACCTGTGGGTAAACGGAAAATATATCGGTTACAGCGAAGACAGCTATCTTCCGGCCGAGTTCAGGCTCACCGATGCAGTCAGGCCCGGAGAGAACACAATCGCCGTTCAGGTCTACCGTTTCACAAGCGGATCATTTCTCGAATGCCAGGACTATTGGCGTCTGACAGGCATTATGCGCGATGTGACATTGTGGTCGGCACCCGCCACCCAGATACGCGACTATTTCTTCACAACCACATTCAACAGCGACTACACAACGTCGAAAGTCATGGTGCGCGTCTATCCCGAAGGTAAGGCCCTCACTGACGGCACTCTTGAAGTGAAGATTCTTGACCATGGCAAAGAGGTTGCTTCGGCCACGAAAGCCGTAACCTCCATGCGCCAGTATCCTGTCAGGTTCGATGTTCCATCCCCACGCATGTGGACTGCCGAAACCCCTGAGCTTTACGATCTTGTGGTTACACTTAAAGAGGGCGACCGGGTTATCGACATGCGCGGATGCAAGGTAGGGTTCCGAGAAGTCGGCATACGCAACGACGGTGCGCTGACCATCAATGGCCGGCGGGTGCTTTTCCATGGCGTTGACCGTCACGACTTCAGCGAGGAGACCGGCCGCACCATCTCTTATGAGGAGACAGAGCAGGACATTCTCAACATGAAGCGCCTGAACATCAACGCCATCCGCACGTCGCACTACCCCAACAACCCCTATTTCTACGATCTATGCGACAAATATGGCATCTATGTGCTGGCCGAAGCCAATGTAGAGTGCCACGGCAACATGAAGCTGTCGCATGAGGCGAAATTCCGCGATGCCATGGTCGAGCGTTCCCAGAATCATGTGCGCCGTTTCCGCAACCATCCGTCGATCTTCATGTGGAGCTACGGCAACGAATCGGGCAACGGAAACAACTTCGAGGCGGTAGAAAACGCCATCAAGGCTCTCGACGACACACGCCTGACCCATTACGAAGGCAACAGCACATGGGCCGACGTGTCGAGCACCATGTATGCCCAGGTGCCCTCGATCGAGAACATCGGAAAAGAGCGCCAGCAACAGGCCGAGAAAGGCCAGAAACCGCGCCCCCATATCCAGTGCGAGAGCAGCCACGCCATGGGCAACTCAATGGGAGCCGTGCGCGAACTGTGGGATCTGTATGAGAAATATCCGGCCCTTACCGGCGAATTCATCTGGGACTATAAAGACCAGGGACTGAAGATACCGGTCGAAGGGAAACCCGGCATGTATTACTGGGCCTACGGGGGCGATTTCGGCGACAGGCCCAACGACGGCAACTTCTGCTGCAACGGCCTTGTGTTTCCCGACCTGTCTTGGTCTGCCAAAACATACAACACCCGCAAAATCTATCAGCCGATAGACTTCCGGATGGAAACCGACGGAACTCTGACCGTGGTCAACAAACAGACATTCAGAAACTCCGACGACTATCAGATAACATATACTCTGCTCGAGGACGGCACACCCGTATCCGAGGGGGTGCTGGAAACCGGAAGCATACCTGCCGGAGAAAGCATCAGCATGCCTCTGGATCTGCTCCCCGAAACAACCGCAGAGAGCGCCGAATATCACGTTCGTTTCAGTGTGCGTCAGAAGGCCGACACACCGTGGGCCAAAGCCGGATATGAGGTAGCCTCCGAGCAGTTCGCACTGGCAACGGCCGTAAAGCCCCCATATCAGGTTCCCGCCACCGGGACTCTTGATGTCAGCGAAAGCGCCGGCGAGATCATTGTAAGCGGCAACGGTTTCAAAGCAGCGTTCTCTAAGGCCGACGGCACACTTTGCCGTTATGAGGCCGGCGGCAAAACAATGATCGACTCACCCCTGCGTTTCAACGCCTTCCGCCTACCCACCGACAACGACAAGGCCCGCACCGAATCGTGGGACAACATCGGTCTCCGAAGCCTCAGCGTCAAGCCCGGAGAATGGACTGTGAAGGAGAACGACGGCAAAGGCTCGGTCGACCTTACTGTCGAGAACCTCTATAAAGGGAACGGCCAGCATGCCTTCACCGTAGGCATGTCGTTTAAAGTGTGTGCCGACGGTGTTATCCTGGTGAGCACGGCGATAACCCCTGCCGTAAAAGGGATTGTGCTTCCGAAAACAGGTTTCCGCACCGAGATGCCAGCAGGCTTTGAACAGTTCACGTGGTTTGGCCGCGGCCCGTGGGAGAGTTACGCCGACCGTAAGGAGGCATGCTTCGAAGGCCTTTACAGCGGCACTGTCGATGAGCAGCGCACCGATTACGTGCTGCCTCAGGAATCAGGCAACAAAGAGGATGTAAGATGGATGGCTCTGACCGACAGCGATGGCCACGGACTTATGTTCATCGCGCCCGACCTCATGGCAGCCACTGTCGAACACATGCGCCCGGAAGAACAATATCAGACCCGTGGCAACAGGGTGAAACATCCGTATGAGGTGAAATATACCGACAAGACCATCGTAAGCCTCGATGCGTTCAACCGCGCTCTCGGAAACGCCAGCTGCGGGCCCGACGTGATGGAGAAATACGAGCTCAAATCACGTTTCACACCATTCGGGTTAATAATCATGCCGATCACCGAAAATCTCACCGCCCGTCAGAAAGCCGTGAAGGCAAGAGTTTCAAGCCCTGTGTGCTCTCCGGTGGAGATTATCTCCAACCCCGACGGCACAGTGGCTCTCAAGACCGCCACTCCCGGTGCCGCAATCAGATATGACATCGACGGCAAAGGGTTCATTACATACACCTCACCGTTCAGTCTGCCTGACGGCGGCCTTGTATCGGCCTACGCCTGTGCCGACGGATTTTATGACAGCAGCCTGACCACCGCGCGTATCGGCCTGTTCGTCGATAAATCGCTATGGACTATAGCAAGCGTGTCGAGCCAGCAGGGAGGGGGAGAGAAGGCGACTAACGCCATCGACGGCGACCCCACTACCATCTGGCACACAAGCTATGGCAGTTCCGAGCCGAAATGCCCGCATGAGATAGTAGTTGACATGGGCAAGCGCTACGTCGTGACCGAATTCATCTATCAGGGGCGCACCGACAGCTCAAACGGCCGCATAAAGGGTTACGAAATCTACATAGGCGACTCGGCTGACTGCTGGGGAGCGCCGGCCGCACGCGGAGAGCTGGCAAACACGCCTGAGGTGCAGACAGTAGTTCTGCCCGACGGATGCCAGGGACGTTATCTCAAACTTATCGCCCTGTCGGAGGTAAACGGCAAGGCATGGGCCTCGGCCGCCGAGCTTTCTATAACAGCCACAGCGATATTGCCCGAGACCGGGCCTGAAGAGCATCCGAGCGTCAGTTCAGGTGCCACATATTCAATCCGTGAAGAGAAATCGAAACTCTATCTGCGCCACACCACAGGGAGCACCGAAGGCAACTTCGCTCTCGGAGGCCTGAAGCCGACCACATCCGATTACGACTTCGAGATAACAGCCGTGCCCGGCTTCACCTCATACTACACCATCAAAGGTTCGGGAGGCTTTATGAACAAAGGGGAAGGTGGATGGCGAATCGTCGACGGCACCGTTGCCGACAGCACCGACGGCTGGTTCAGGCTTGAAGACGCCGGCAACCAGACATTCCGTCTTTCGGCACAGTGGCATAGCGGAAAATATATCAACCTCGACAAATTCACATCCGGATCATTCATCTATGCCGACAAGAATGAAGGCAGCCTGTTCACCCTGAGCGAGAAAGAAAGCTCGACCGACCGTATCGCCTCCGACAAGCCTGTCAGCAGAGTGTTTCCGACAGTGACATCGGGTGAGATCACCATCTGCCCCGCCGCCCCGTCGGTAGCAAACCTCATAAGCATGACCGGAGCAAAAGTGACAGGTTTCGACGTCCCCACAGAAGGCACATACCGCCTCAACGCGCCCGACAGCGTGTATATGCTCACCCTCACCGCAAAAAACTCGTCGGAGCACTCGACCCACCGCATCATAGTGCGCCACTGACAGGGGATGCGCCATACCACATGACACATTAAGTCCGGAACCGTTTTGGCATGGTATTTGTTATATATTGATTGACAGAAACCAGAAACAATTTAATTTAACAGATTATGGAAAAAATTGAACCGGGGAAATATGTGGAGCTGGGATATGACCTTTATGCCATTGAAGCCGACGGCACAGAGAAGCTTGTGCATCAGACCGACGCGAGCGACCCTGAAAAAATTGTGTTCGGCGTGACACGCGGCATGATAGTTCCCCTTGAAAAAGCTATCGACGGTCTGGAAGCTGGAGGCACATTCAACGTGACCGCTACAGCCGAAGAGGCGTTCGGCCCCTATGATCCCGAACAGGTTGTTGAGCTTGACCGCGACGTGTTTCTTGTCGACGGCAAATTTGACGAGAATGTGATCAAGGCAGGCGCTCTTGTGCCCATGATGACCGCCGACGGCTACCGCATCAACGGCCTTGTGAAGGAGGTTACCTCTGATAAGGTGAAAATGGACTTCAACCACCCTCTGGCAGGAAAATCAGTGCGTTTCGACGGCAAGATTCTTACCGTGCGCGACGCCACACCCGAGGAGATCAAGCCCGCCCACGGATGCGGATGCGGACATGACCACTGCGGCGACCACGGTCAGTGCGGCGACGAAGGCCAGTGCGGATGCGGCGACGGCTGCTGCCACTGATCAGAGGCCTCAGGCCACACTTTTAAGATAATACCTACCCCTTCGGGGATACCGGCCTGTTCTTAAGGCCGGCATCCCCGAAGGGGTAGGTTTTTTATTATTATCCATTCATTTTCTTGTTTTTCACATTTCTTATAATTACATTTGTGATTCATCAACATATATTAGAGATATTTTTCACTCCAATCACTTAATTAATTAAGGTTTCTACAATGAGAAAGGTTTTACTATCAACATTGGCGCTGGCTACAGCGATAGCTGTGGCCGGCGTGACAGAGAGATCTCTGTCAAAAACCGCGAAAGGTGGCTTGAAGCAGATTGCCGACCGGAAAGAGGCACCTGCACGAAACGCGAGAGCGCTCGTTTCACCACTTGCTCTGGGCGAAGCGCCCGCAAACACTGTCGAAGTGCCGTTTGAGCACGACATGGGAAAAGGGGGAACCGAGATAAAGAACTATACATCGGTCAACGCCAACGACGACAACCGCAAATGGCAGTTCGGCACAGTAAGCGGTTACTCGGCGTGTATGTCACCGAATGCCGACAATATCGACGAGAACGACGACTGGCTGTTCACCGTTCCCATCCATCTGCCGGCCGGCAGCTACGTATTGTCGTTCGAGACCGGAATCATGGGCACCGGCGCGGAAGGCGTCCGCATGGATGTCAAGATCGGTACTGCCCCCTCGGTAGAAGGGATGATGGCCGAAGTGGTGCCCCCGACAACCTATACCGAAAAGAGCATGACCCTGTATGAATATCCCTGCGCCATTCCTGAAGAGGGTTATTACTATCTCGGATTCCACTGCACCACTCCCAAAAGCCTCAAAGGCACTCTCAAACTGGCCAAAGTAGGCATGAAGGCCGGAGAGATAGAGGCCCCGGCCGATCCGCCGGCCGCCGGCACACTCACATGGACGCTGGCGCCCAAAGGGGAGCTGAAGGCCACCGTAACCTATACCGCTCCGACCAAAACCAAGTCGGGTGCCGATCTGGAGTCGATCTCCAAAGTGGTTATCACCTCGCGCTGGGAAGTTGACAAATATGAGTTCACCGATGTCACTCCCGGACAGGTCATCGAGCAGGAGGTAGAGATGTATGCCGGCTACAACAACCGTTTCACCGGTGTGGCTTATGTAGGCGAGACCGCCGGCGACAAGGTTGAATACAAAAGCATTTTCTGCGGCCCCGACACCCCGCTGGCACCCGCCAATGTGACACTCACACCTTCGGCCGACTTCACATCTGCCACACTCAGCTGGGACGCTGTGGGCGAAGAGGGTGAAAACGGCGGATATGTCGACACCGAAAATGTTACATATTACATTTTCGACGCATTCGGCAACTACTACGATCCGGCCATAGCCGAAGTGTCGGGTGGCGCCACCTCATATGAGATTCAGTTCACCGATCTTGAAGGCCAGGATTTCGTGGCCTATCAGGTAACTGCCGGCAACGGCGACTACTATTCGCTCGACACCTCGTCGAACATCGCGATTGTAGGCACACCGGCCGCCTTGCCGTTCACCGAATCGTTTGCCGACGGTTTCTATGATGGCATCTGGCTTATCGACCAGGAGACCACCGGCATGCAGCAATACGGCACTCTGGACGACAGCTATTTCGCATCGCTCTTCGACCCGGAGGATCCCGATTCGCCGGAACCGCTCACCTCTCACGACGGCGACAACGGATTTTTCTACTGGCTCCCAGTCGACAAAGACGCCATGTTCGGCCTGCAATCGGTGCGCGCCGACATATCAGCCGCGGCCAATCCGGTGCTTGACATATGGTATCAGGGCCAGGGCAGCATGCTCGACGTCATGATAGCCCAAGGCAACGGAGAGCTTTCTGTTGCCCGGAGCATCGACCTTCAGGAGAATCCCACCACCGGCTGGACTCTCTGCCGCATGCCCCTCGACGACTACAAGGCCGCAGGCACAGTAAACTTCGAGGTGAGACTACGCGCTGTGCACAAC
>CAMWTV010000047.1 GCA_947177215.1 uncultured Muribaculaceae bacterium | reverse complement strand
TGTATGCCCGCAGCGGCGACACAAAACGGGTAATGCCAAACAGCTCTCTGAGCGAATTCAGCTCCTCTCCACCGCCCAGAGCTATCCAACCGCCGAATCCCGATGCCGGATTCACCGCCAGCATCACATCGGGCGCCACATGAAACACTTTCCCCGAGTTAACACTGAAATCAAGCTTCACTCCCGCCTTGAGAGCGGCTTTCCCCGCCACATAGCGGTAATATGGCCTGAACGACAGCACTCCTATTGTCTTTCCCGAGCGGCGGGCCCATTCCTCAGCCACATCGGCATCGGCCATATCGGGCATCGCTCCGCGGAAAACAGTATAATGCGCGAATCTACCGTCGAAATCCACTCCGGCACGCGATGAACCGAAACGTTTCTCCAGACCCAGATCCACATTGAAATCACGTTCGTCTGTCGCATCAGCAGTCACGCTGTTCATCCCGGCAAACGATACCCCTTTTCCGAAATCCATCAGCCCGAATCCGGCACCTGCGTGATAATCCACATCATTGCCGGCGTGCCCGCTCCACAGCGCTTTGATATCCCATTGCACAACGTTCTGGTTGCGCGCGAAATCGGTCTCCTCGCCAAAAGCTTTCGCAAGAAAGGCATTCGGACGGGTGAATGCGTCATAGGTAAAAGCTGTCGAGGCCGAGAGTGTGCCGGCCTCACCGAAACGGTGGCTGAAATCCACCCCTGCCACAGCTGCCATGTTCCACAGATCCGCCTTCCCTGCATCGTCCATCGGACGCCCGCTGTAACTGTTGTTGTCAAACTGTCCCCACACATTCATCCGGGTCTTGTCGGTCTGCACAACGGCATATCCGGCCGACAGGCATACCTCCGACAGCGGGAAATAACCTGCGTCAACATAACCGCGGTATGGTGTCAACGGAGCAGCCGCGGCGGTCTGTGCCGGCTCGAGCGTTGCTATCATTGGGGTTATCTCGCCCGTCTCCAGATAATCGCTCGGTTCAAGCGTAACCTTCGACGGCTTGAACGTGAGCGGACGCGGATAAAGATTCAGACGCGACGATGCCCTTAGCTCGGGCACTATCTCGCGTTCAACTGTAATCTCTTTATGGAGCTGTTCCTGAGCCATAGCGCCCGTAGCCCCCGTCATCGCCGCTGTAGCGGCATATATCGAAATCAGTTTCTTCTTCATATGGCTCATTTTAGGCGCTCGTCTATCATTCTGAAAATATCGCTCTCATTACCCGGATAGTTCTGACGAAGCGAACGCAGATACTCGTCGGCCTCGAACTCGCTCCCCTTTCTGCGCAACACATCACTGAGCAGAATAAACCCTCTTGCAAGCCAGTAGTCATGCGGCGGGTTGGCGTCGATCAGGCGGTTCACCTCCTCAAGCGCTTTATCATTCTCATCCTTGTCATAATGATACTGGGCCAGATAATAGGCGCTCTTGGTGCCGGTAAGATCATCCATATCGGCCGAGAGTTCGCGCCATATCACGGTCGCCTCCTCACCCCTTCCGAGATCGGCCAGCGCCATCGCTTTCATAAACAAGGTTTCGCTACGGCCCGACGCTCCCAGCGACGATGATGCCAGCAGCTTGTCGGCCGTCTCCACAACCTTCTCATTGTCGGCCATGTCGCGGCTCACACGCATTATCCCCATGCGCGCGGCATTGATTCCGGCTGCGTCCGATGCCCTTTGTTCCAGAGCCGTGTAGCTTGCCAGAGCCTCCGGACTTTTACCCAGTCTCATCTCGGCATCGGCCTTGATAGCCAGCGCTTCAACAGCATCCTCGCTGTCGGGATATTTCTCCACAACCTCTGTAGCGAGTTTCAGCGCCTCGGCATAATCCTCTCGCTCAACACTCCTCTCGGCACCCTGGAGTGTCATCTGCGACAGTTCGGCCGTTTCCGGACGCGGCGCGTCAGGCACACTGTTTATAAACGCCACATACTCACCCACCTTGCCTGAGTCGGCATAGATCTGTTTGAGGTCATCGGCCGCCACACGGGCCTCTTCCGACGACGGATAATCCGTTATAACTCTCTTGTAATGGCTCACAGCCATATCCCTGTTGCCGTTGCCGAGATAGGTTATGGCAAGCAGCAGACGGGCCTTGCGCCCCTGCTGCGAAGAACCGTAGCGTCCGGCAAGCGCCGTATATGTCTCGATCTGGCGGTCGGTGCGCCCGAGCTCTCCGAAACTCTCGCCCATCTCGAGCAGAGCCGACGGCACAAGCGCCGATGTCGGAAACTCCTCGATCATACGCTCCAGAGCCTCTACCTTTCCGGCATGGTCACGTTTCAGCCCCTTCATCATCCCCTGCTGATAGGCCGGATAATCGCCCGATGCCGGGTCAGTCGAGTATGCTTTGCCGTAATTGTCAGCGGCTTTTGCAAAATCTGCCGCATAATAATAGCAGTCTGCCAGACGGTTATAGGCGTCTGCCATCAGATGCGCATTCCCTTTGTCGGGGGTAGTGGCTATGAATTTGCTGAAATCCGTGGCCGCTGCCTTAAACTGTTTCAAGGCAAAACGGGCATAGCCCAGATCATAGCGGGCAAGGGCACGGTTGGCCGCTGACCCCTCGTTCCCCCTCAGATAGTCGCCATACGCCTTGACGGCCTCCTCATATTTTCCCAATTCATAGAGGCATTCCCCCTCCCACAGCCGGGCTTCCGCCCCCACAGCACTGTCAAACCTGCCCAGCGATGCCGCTTCTGCCAGGTGTGGAAGCGCCTTGCGCGGATCTCCGGCCTGAAGTTCTCTGGTTCCCAGACCGTAGAGCACACGCTGCTTTATGGCAAGCACCGCATCGCCCGGATGGGCCACTTTCTCTATGGCGGCCAACGCCGAGGCATAGTTGTTGTCGGTCAGATACCCTTTCACAACATAGTCGGCCACCTTGGGCACATATCTTGAGTCGGGGTAACGCTGCAGGAATTCCTCGAGCAGACTGACAGAACTGCCGAAAGGCACCCTCCCCCCCTGCATCTTCGCCACCGCGAGATTGTAGAACGATGTTTCCTGCACCCCTTTGTCATGAACCATCCTGCACGCTTTTTCAAGCGCCAGAGTCGCCGCGTTGAAATTGTCGAGCTTCAGATAGGCAAGCCCCATGTAAAGGCATGCGCTCTGACCCATGGCGCTGTCGTCGTCCGACACCGGAGTAAGCCGCTCCACGGCCTGCGCATATGCCCCCTTTCTGTAATCCTCCACACCCAGTATGTAAAGCGCCGAGTTCAGAGGCGTCTCGGCCTCGGCCACATAACGGTTCAGATGCTCCAGACCAACGGCCGTATTGCCGTTCTGATAGGCCGACTCACCGCAGATGCGCCTGGCCTCTGCGATAAATTCAGCCGGAGCGTCATTCCGTCTGAGCAATGCTTCTGCCTCTTTGGCAGCCTCTCTGTATTTCCCTTTCTCGAAAGCCAGCTGCGCCCTGTAATAAAACACCATCGAGGTGGCGCACTCTTCGGCCACAACCTTGTCGAAATATTCCGACGCCTTGCGGTAATCTCCTTCGGCATAGGCGATATAACCTAAATAGAATCTCGCACGGTTGGCATAGGCCGTGTCAAGAAGCCCTTCGTATATAGGTCTGGCCTTGCCATATGAGGCGAATTTCAGCAGACAGAACCCCTTGCGGTAGTTCAAGGCCTCCTCTTGCGACGGATTCAGCGCTCCGCCGTCAACCTCGCCATACGCACGCAACGCAGCCGCATATTCCCCCCTGTCAAACCACACGTCGCCTATGGCCATCAGAGCCTCCTGACGCAGTGCCGAAGCCGGAAAATCTTCCAGAAAGCTCTCAAGAAGCCCCATCGCATCGGCTCCGGGAAGCCGCATGGCGGCCAGCGCCTGCATCATCCTCGCGGCCTCGTCGCTGTTGCCGTCACGGCCAAGGCCCTGGGTAAGCTGATCATATGCCCCCTGGAAATTGGCGTCTGATTCCATCAGCGCTCCACGCTTGAGCCATCCCGCGGCATCGATTCCCGACAACTCCCCCGCGGCCGGCGCCAACAGTCCGTCGGATGCCGTAACGCCCGCTGTCATAACCCCTCCGCTCCCTAAAAAAAGCGAGAGCGACAAGGCCAGCACAGGACGCCGCCCCGCTTCAACCATCCGTTTATATCCTTCTATAATCTTTTTATTCTCCATATTTGTCGAAATTCACCCACAAATTTACTAACTTTATACCAAGTTTCATAACTTTTCACCTCATTCCCCTAAAAGAGAGACCCATGACATCGATAGTCTGCGGCTCCTGCTCTCGCCGATGAGAAATCTGTTAGGCATAATCATATGGCTCACGGCTGTAGCCTGTCAGGCTGCGGCTTATCATGTGGCAGCCACCCTGACCGGCGACAACGGACTGCCTCACTATCAGGTCAACACTCTGGCTCTCGACTCCAAAGGCTATCTCTGGGCCGGAACACGTAATGGACTGAGCCGTTACGACGGATATTCGGTCAGAAACTATTACCACAGCGATTCAGACAACACATCGCTGCGCCACAATTACGTAAGAAAGGTTTTTATCGACTCGAAAAACCGCATGTGGGTTCTGACAATACACGGCCTGTCGCGATACATTCCTGAATCTGACCGTTTCATAAACTATCCCTCACTCGGATCCGATCTTACAGCCATCACCGAAACTCCGGAAGGAAACATAATCTGCGCCGGAGCCTCGCTCTATCTGTTCCTCCCTGAGACCGACAGTTTCAAAAAAATCGAATTCCCGTCCGATTTCATCCTGTCGCTGGCTGCCGACAGTCAAGGCTATGTATATCTCTCTACCAACCAGGCCATTTACAGACTTGATCCCTCGCTTAAAACCGGTCGTCCAATGCCCCGGCATCTTTACGAGGGGATAACGACCGGCGCAGGCGACGTGATCCCTCTGATGACCGACTCGGCCGACAATCTCTGGATCGGGCTTAACGGCCGTGGAATTGCCCGTTACTCCCTCCGCTCGGGCAAAACCGACATAATCCCTGGCGATTCGCTGCCGAACCCGCTTGTCCGTGTAATCGCCGCCACACCCGACGGGAATATCCTTGCCGGAACCGGACGTGGCGTGGCGGTAATCAGCAACAACAGCCACGCGCCCTGTGTAACGCCGCTCACTGACCTCGGCGACGACTCTGTGTATGCGCTAATGTCAGGCAACGACGGAAACATCTGGGTAGGCACATATTTCGGCGGCATAACCCTCCTGTCGCCTCACAAAAGCCGGTTCGGATATCTAAGCCCTGAGAATTCACCGATGAAAGGGAATGTTGTGCGCATGATGGCTGAAACCGAACCGGGCACCCTCTGGATAGCTACTGAAAACGGCGGCATATCGATTCTCGACATCCGCTCGGGCACAATAACCCCTTTTACCGACATTCCTGAGCTCGGCTCCAACGTCCACTCGCTGTGTCACGACCCTCGTAACGGCTGCATCTGGATCGGCACTTTTCTCAAAGGCCTGTTCCGTTACGACCTCTCGTCACGCCAATGGCAACGCTATCTCCTATCCAACGGGCTCGATTCCAACTCCATTTTCTATCTCGCATTCGACTCACAGGGAGTGCTCAACGTGGCCACTCCGCGCGGAATGCGCCGCTACGACCCTGAAACCGACACCTTCCGTTGCATCGGCCATCCGAGGCTCGACTGGACTTTTGTCTACACTTTCCTGCCTGATGCCGACGGTAACCTGTGGGTGGGCACTACCACCGAAGGACTTTTCCGCATCGACGGGAAAACAGGACACATCGACTCCTGGAATCCCGACTCAGGCACTAACCGGCTCACCGACAAGTTCGTGACCACCCTCTGCTTCGACCACACCGGAAATCTTTGGGTAGGCACCAACAACGGCGGGTTGCAGACTATATCGCCCGACGGCGAAGTCACTCCGGTTCCCGACGACCACCGCACCATATGCGCCACTGCCTGCGACATGAGCGGCAACATATGGGTAACCACCAGCACCGGCATTTTCCGTTACAGCCCTGACGGAACAGAAACAGCACGCTACACCACCGCCAACGGCCTCCCCACAAACCAGATGAATCTATCGTCGGTTTATCGTGCGTCCGACGGACGGATATATGCCGGCTCGGTCAATGGCCTAATCAGTTTCTATCCCGAAGAAAACAGATCGACGGCAGGTTGTCCCGAAGTCAGAATCAAGACGATATGGGCCAACGGAAAAGAACTCCACCCGGCCGACAGCACCGGAGTGCTCCAATACGTGCCCGACAATCTCAAAGAAATAACCGTGCCACAGTCGCTTGCCCGCTCCCTGACGCTTGAATATGGTGTTGTCATGCCCGGCACACCCCACGATCTCTCCTATCAGGTAATGCTCGAAGGCTCCGACACCTACTGGCGCAATGTGGGGCGCGAACGCCAGGTGTCTCTGTTCAACCTTTCTCCCGGTCATTACACACTCCACATCAGAGCTTCCTCATCGGCCGGGAACTGGGAAGAGATGCCGGTGAAATCCATCGCCATAACCGTGCGTCCGCCATTCTACCGTTCCACCCTTGCAATCATTCTCTATATCCTTCTCGCCTCTGTTCCTGTAATAATCGCTGTGCGGCGTAAGCGGTCGGAACAGCCGGCCGGCAGCATCGGCTCCGGTTCTGACTCTGCGCCGGCCATCTCCGTTCAGGATTCTCCTGAACCATCGGGCAACCATGTGGAACGCGAATTCATTGCGGCTGTCGATAAACTTATAGCCGCCAATCTCTCCAACACCGATTTCTGTGTCGACACTATCACCTCCACGCTCGGCATGAGCCGCACCCTTCTTCACAACCGCATAAAATCCATTACCGGACGCTCAATCAGCGACTATATCCGTGAAAAGCGTTTCGCCGAGGCAGTCCGCCTCCTGTCCGACGGCTACAACGTTTCAGAAACAGCATGGCGGTGCGGATTCGCCGATCCCGGACATTTCTCCAAAATGTTCAAGAAGCGTTTCGGCATTCTGCCGAGCCGCTACATCGGAAAAGAATAGAAATACTTATGAGTAAAATGGTTGAATTTAACAAAACAACCGTTTTTGTGAACATGAAACCATGTTATGCGAACAATCAAACGGTTAATTTTGCCCCGGTTTTCCGTCTTAGAGAAAGCCTGCCATTAAGTTCAACCCTTTTAACCGAAGTCCATGAAAAGACTGTTGATTTTCCCGGCCATATGCGCTCTTGCGTCATCAGCAGGCATGCTGGGAGCCGATGTTTATTTCTATCACGGATCTGGCGACAATCCAGTAGGCCGGATGCTTGATGCCCGAAAATTAGTTTTCAACGAAACCTCTGTCGATGCCATGTCGGCATCAGGTCTTACAGCCTCGGTCGCCAACAACGATTTCGACTATATCCTGTTCAGAGCAAAAAGTGCCACATCAGGCATTCTGACCGCCGACAGCCAGGCCCGGCTCTCCGTAAGTCAGGCCTACGGGCAGATAATAGTCGATTGCAACGAAACGATCGAACACATAACAATCACCGATGTCACAGGCCGTCAGATAGGCAGCTACACACCTGCGTCGCCACGTTTCACCATCGGTTCGTCAGCTCTGCCCAAGGGTCTGGTCATTGTCAGCGCCACAAGCGGCAGCCTCACCACAACCGCAAAATTATTCATAAACTGATACCGTCATGAAAAAAACAGCCATATCGCTCCTCGCCGCATCTATCGTAACCGGCGCAATAATGGTATTTGCAGCCGGCGAGAATCCGGAAAACATCTATCTCTACCGAAACGGCGCGCTCGTCTACACCAACGGAGCCTCCGCTCCCGACAGCATCGCTCTTGAAGAGAACAAAACACGTGTCGCGGTCTACAACACCGACGGAAAAGTCATCTTCTCTGCGCCCACATCAGAAATCGACAGCCTCACATTCAGTTACTCGGCTCCTGTCGCCGACCTGCTCGACATACGGTTCAATGCCGACGGCACCGTCTACGACGCATCTCCGATGCACAACAACGTAGAAGTCATATCGCCCGACGGAAAAGTCAGCACAACTTACAACGAAACCTACGGTTGCTATTCAGGCAACTTCACCAACAGTTGGGGCACCGGTTCGCTCGGCAACACGCCTAACTACTGCAAGGTCGACTATCGCGACAACCAGGCCTTCATCTATGCTCTTGCATCCGGCCACTCGATCGAGACCCTTTTCCTTGCACGCTACGAGGCGCCCATCCCCAACCTCGAGGCCAAGTGGTTCACCTCACACGAAGCCGGTGGCACCGGACTAATGATCTGCCAGTCGAACGCAACTCGCGGAAACGAAATCACATTCCTCCCGAACATCACTGAAAACGGCAACAGCACATGGCGCTGGGCAACAAGCGGCGTCGTTCCTCAGCCCTACACCTACTATCATGTTGTCGGAGTATGGGACAAAGAGATGCAGGTGGCCCGCATTTACGTCAACGGCGAACTGAAAAACACTGTCAGCGCTCCCGGATCTCTGCGTCTCGCGCCCAACGAAGCCGCACGATGGTTTGCCGTAGGGTGCGATGCCGGCCCAAGCGAAGGTCAGTTCGGAGGCGACTGGGAGATTGTGACTGCCAAAGTCTACGGCTCCGCGCTTTCCGAGCTTGACATCAAGACTATCTACAACACCAGCTACAACCCCGATTACAAACCTGAGCCTGAACCTGACTCGAATCTTCCTGTAGCCGACCTGCTCGACATCAGATTCAACGCCGACGGAACCGCCTCCGACATCTCTCCGATGCACAACGCGGTCGAATCTGTCACCGGCGATGTCACAACACATTACAGCCCCGCCTTCAACGGCTATTTCGCCCGGTTGAACAACAAGTGGAGCAACGACCAGGGAGTTGCCGGATACTATAAGGTCGACTATTCCAACAACCAGAAATTCCAGGACGCCCTTGCCGACGGACATACTCTCGAAGCTCTCGTGACAGCCAACTACGACGGTCTGCTCTCCGACAACAACAAGGAGGCGAAATTCTTCTCGTCGCACGAAGCCGGCGGCACCGGACTCATGATCTCCACCTCCGCCGCCGGACGCGGACAGGAACTCACCTACCTCGTCAACGTTACCACCAACGGCGCTTCCAACTGGCAGTGGGGCAACTCGGGCATCGAACCCGCAAAGAGCGAATACTACCACATTATCGGCATCTGGAACAAAGCCGAAGGCAAAGCCTACACCTACATCAACGGAGAGCTTAAGAAAACCGTTGAAACCGCCGGCGACTACCGACCGGCAACCGCCGGCAACCGCTGGTTCGGAATCGGATGCGATGCCGGCCCGACACCACAGCTCGCATGGAAAGGCGACATCGTGACAGCGCGTGTCTACGACAAGCCCCTTACTCCCGACGAGGTTGCAGCCCTGTGGGCCGACACAGAACAGAAACTCAGCAAGGTGACTCCAGATATGGTCAGCGGCATAAGCTTCTACTCCGGACTGGCTCTTACCCCCGGCAGCTCTATATCCATAAACGGAAACGGGTTTGCCGAAGGCGACATAATCACCCTCATGACAACCGACAACACAACATCGCTCACACCTCTTGCAACATCGCTCACCGACAACGGAGTTTCAGCCGTTCTCCCATCCGACATAACCGGTGGCACATACCGCCTCATGCTTACACGCGGCGACAACATGCAGGATCTCGGACAAATACGCCTGAACATCGTAGAGACAATACCCGCCGGCGCCAGAGTGATTGCGCACCGCGGCTACTGGCAGACCGCCGGATCGGCACAGAACTCTCGCACAGCCCTGCAGAAGGCTCAGGAAATCGAGGCCTTCGGATCAGAAACCGACATCTGGATCACATCCGACAACGTTCTGATGGTAAACCACGACGCATCCTATAATGGCGTGACCATACAGAACTCAACTGCCGCGACCTGCCGCACCCTCACACTTCCGAACGGCGAGAAAATGCCCGAATTCCAGGAACTTCTCGACATCATCAAAAACTCCGACAGCCCGACATTGCTCATCATCGAAATCAAAGAGCACTCATCGGCACAACGCGACCGCGAAGCCGCTTCGGCCACAGTGGCAGCAGTGAAAGCGGCCGGACTTGAAAACAAAGTGGAATACATCTCCTTCTCGATGAACGCCTGCGAGCAGGTGATAGCCGACGATCCCGAAGCCAAAGTGGCCTACGTCAGAGGTGGTCAGGCCCCCTCGGTTCTTCACGCCAAAGGCTACACCGGCATCAACTACAACATCGCCGAATTCCGCACCCACCCCGAGTGGGTCAAGGAAGCCCATGATCTCGGCATGACCGTTACGGCATGGACTCTCAATTCGCCTTCCGATATTATCGAGATGATGAATCTCGGCGTGGATTTCGTGACTACTGACACCCCCGTCGAAGCCCTTGCCATAAAGGCCATCTACGACAGCAATGCCCGCTGACCGGCCGAAATTTCCTCCCGGCACCGCCGACCGCGAACCTTTCTCTGTTCCAGACGTTATTAAAGTTGCAACAACCGAAAAAAATAACAGTCATGGATAAGAAAAGCATACGCGGAACACGCACCGAGCAGAACCTGCTGAAATCATTCGCAGGCGAATCACAGGCACGCAACCGCTACACGATGTTCGCCGACGTTGCCCGCGAAGAGGGCTATGAGCAGATTGCAGCCATCTTTATGGAAACTGCCGAGCAGGAACTATCTCACGCCAAGAATTTCTTCTCATATCTCGATGAAGGTATGCTTGAAATCACTGCCGCTTACCCTGCCGGCCCTATAGCCGACACAGCGCGCAACCTGCGTGAGGCTGCGGCAGGCGAACACGAAGAGTGGTCGGAACTCTACTCCCACTTCTCTGATGTGGCACGTGAGGAGGGCTTCACAGCCATCGCGAACCTGTTTGCCAACATCGCAGTGGTCGAGAAATATCACGAGGCCCGCTACCGTCAGCTCATCGACCGCATGGATAAAGGGGAGGTCTTCTCTGACCCCGACCCTGAAACCATCTGGCAGTGCCGCTACTGCGGTTACATGTACAAAGGCAACAAGGCTCCGAAAGCATGTCCTGTATGCCGCAAGCCGCAGGCATACTTCCAACGCCTCGAGCAGAACTTCTGACAGCCGGAAACATACTGAAAACCCTGAAGCCGGAAAGCCTCTGGCCATGCGCGAGTCCGCAATGGTCATCGACTTTCCGGCCTCACTCTTTTCAATCGTTTTTCGTATCTTTGCGCCATGGATACACGCAAAGTCACCGGCTACGCACTCGGATTCATCGCTGCGGCCACCTATGGCCTCAATCCGTTGTTCGCACTTCCCCTTATGTCAGGGGGAATGAACACCCCTTCCATTCTCTTTTTCCGCTATCTGCTCGCCATACCCATTGTGGCAGTCATGATGGCTGCACGCGGAAAATCGCTTCGAGTCAGCCGCCGCCAGCTCTCCCTGCTCTTTGTGTTCGGACTTCTCGTCGGCCTGTCATCGCTCACACTTTTCGAAAGCTACCGGTATATGGACGCCGGCATAGCCTCCACCCTGCTGTTTGTCTACCCGCTGATGGTAGCCATTCTGATGGCAGCCTTTTTTCACGAACGCATAACATCTCTCACCATATTCTGTCTGGCAGCCGCGCTGACAGGCATACTGCTGCTATATAAAGGCGAAGGGGGCCAGACCCTCAGCCTGGCCGGAACCATGCTTGTCATGGCGTCGGCCCTATCCTACGCTCTTTATATCGTCGGGGTTAACCGCACTCAGCTGGCGCGCATACCCACCCTGACCGTAACCTTCTATATACTGCTTTTCGGCATGCTGGTCTTCGGCATTGACCTCCTGATGGCAGGCACCGTCACAGTGCCCCATACCCCGGCCCAATGGGGTGGAGCGGCCGCACTGGCACTCCTGCCCACTGCTGTATCGTTTTTCTGCACCACGCTGGCTATTACACGCATAGGCTCTACACCAACAGCCATTCTCGGAGCAATGGAACCCGTCACGGCGGTAATAATAGGCATAACAGTGTTCGGCGAGCAGCTTACAATGCGCGACATCATCGGTCTGTTTCTGATACTCGCGGCAGTGACACTCGTGATAATCGGAGGCAGCATTTCCGTGCACCTCACTGCAATAAGACGTCTGTTCCCTAAATCTCGGCGCAAGACATCATAGCCCCGGTAAGCCAAAAATCATATCCTGCAACAACTTACCGCAAAATTTCGTATATTTGCAGTCACCAAACTGTAGATATCAATTCTTTAACTGTAAATACCATGAACCTACGCAATTGCGCCTGTGTACTGGCGCTTTTATGCACCACTGCATCTGTTAAGGCCATACAGGCTCCTGTGTTCCACCACACATTTGACTCCGCATCCGACACATCGGGTC
>CAMWTV010000046.1 GCA_947177215.1 uncultured Muribaculaceae bacterium | reverse complement strand
GTCTGGCGATGATCAGGCGCGGATTATCGGCCCAGGAAGTGGCTCTTGGCGACAATCTGCTGATTTACGACTGGATCGAAGATCTTGTAAGACTCAACAAGGGTATAATCGTGAAGCGTAACCTTCGCCTGACCAAAGCCCTTGAAGCCGCCCGTCAGCTTTCAGGCTATATCCACTACTGCATAAACGAAAAAAAGGAAAGCGTGTGGATAGCCCAGCGTGAAGGAAGAGCCAAAGATTCCAACGACGTGACACAGGAGAGTGTAATAAAAATGCTCGCTCTCGAAGGGAATGGCAACACTGTTGCGGAACGTCTGGCCGAGCTGAATATCACACCGACTTCAATTTCATATGAATATGATCCGAACGACTATCTGAAAGCGCGCGAGTTTCTTGCCCGTCGCCGCGATCCAGAGTTCAAGAAGTCGCAGCGCGACGACCTGTTCAGCATGGAAACAGGCATTCTCCAGTTCAAGGGGAGGGTGCATTTCGCCATGGGACGCTGCATAAACAGCGAGCTCGCTGCTATGGCCGACATAACCGACAAGGTTGAGACGGTGCGTCGCGTGTGTGATCTGATCGACCGCGAGATCCATCTCGGCTTCCATCTCTATCCTGTCAACTATATAGCCTACGACGCCCTTCACGGCTCAGACCGCTTCGCACAGGAATATACAGCAACTGATGTAGAGGCATTCAATGATTATCTCAATCGTCAGCTTGACAAGGTTGACCTGCCTGACATAAGCCCCGAAGAACGCGATTACATGCGCAGGCAGATTCTGATAATGTATTCCAATCCGTTGCGCAACAAATTCTCAGCCATGGGCGAGAACCTGCCCGACTAAAAAAAGAAATCATGAGAGCCCCGTTGCTCATATTGCTGATACTTCTGGTTGTAAACGTTCTGACCGATCTGTATATCTACAGACGCTCCGCCAGTTGCGCAAACCCTCTGTGGAAAAGGCTTCAGGCAGCATCGGCCGTGGCAGGTTTACTGATTATCGGCGTGGCCATAGCGCTGCCGGCGCGAAAAGGCCCCGAGACACTGCTGACATGGAAAATGTGGGCACTCTTTAGCTATCTGACGCTCTACATTCCCAAATATGTCGGAATAATATGCGACTGGCTGGCCTCGTTGCCTCTTCTGTGGCATAAAAAGCGTGTCAAAGCGCTGACCGCAGGGGGCATTGTTCTGGGAACAGTGACATTCGCAGCCATGTGGTGGGGCGCTCTGATAAACCGCTTCAACATTCAGGTGAATGAGGTGACAGTAGAGATAGCCGGACTTCCTGAAGCATTCGACGGCATGACTATCGCGCAGTTTTCCGACCTGCACACAGGCACATTCGGTTCTGACACCACATTTACATCAGCTCTTGTTGACCGCATAAACGGTCTTGACCCTGATCTGATAGTTTTCACCGGCGATATAGTGAACCGAGAGTCAACGGAAGCCGATCCTTTCGTGTCAACATTGTCGCGGCTTTACGCCCCTATGGGAGTGGCTGCCATTCTCGGCAACCATGATTACGGAGACTATCGCGACTGGGATTCAGCTGAGGAAAAACAGGCGAATATGGAGCATCTGTATTCTGTTTTCAGCAAGGCCGGAATAGATCTGCTTCTGAACGAGACCAGATGGCTCAGACGAGGCAACGACTCGATCGCACTTATAGGTGTGGAAAACATAGGCGACCCCCCTTTCAAAATCTATGGTTCGCTGAAATCTTCTTATCCCGACATTTCCGACTCCAACACTAAAATTCTGCTGACACACAATCCGCAGCATTGGGTCGACTCGATTGCAGAGCAACCCGGCATGAACATAGCGCTGACTCTTTCTGGCCATACCCATGCGATGCAGATGTCGGCAGGGCATGTTTCGCCGGCAGTGTTCCGCTACCCCACATGGGGCGGCCTCTATCATGACAGCACAGACCATGCTGAAAGCCGCAAGCTATATGTAAACATCGGCGCGGGCACGGTGGGGCTGCCTATGCGCATGGGAGCCACACCTGAGATAACCCTGCTGACCCTCCGTTCAGCCGAAAAAGACTCCAAATGACAGAGAACAAACGTCATAACAATTCGGAACCGACAGCCTCAACGGTGTCGGTCATAGCCCGAGAGACCGGGATATCTGAAAAAAATGTGGCTGCAACCATCAGCCTGCTGGCCGATGGAGCAACAATCCCATTCATATCGCGTTATCGCAAAGAAGCTACAGGAGGCCTCGACGAGACTGTGATTTTCGCCATCTCGACCCGCGCCGAGCAGCTTGCCGAAATGGCCAGACGCAAAGAGCATATTCTGGCTACCATCGAATCGCAGAACGCCCTGACCGACGATCTGAGAGAGCGTATAGCCGATTGCACCGACGCGAATCTGCTTGAGGACATATATCTTCCATACAAGCCGAAACGGCGCACGCGCGCGCAGACAGCCCGTGAAAACGGTCTTGAGCCTCTGGCCAAGATAATAATGTCGCAACGCGATGAACGGGCGCTCGAACGAGCCGGAAAGTTTGTCAGCGATAAAGTGGCAAATGCCGACGAAGCGCTTAAAGGTGCAGCCGACATTATTGCCGAATGGGCAAGCGAGAATGAAGAAGCCCGCGCGAGGGTGCGCGACCAGTTTCACCGGTTCGCCACAATCAGCTCACGCCCTGTGAAAGGCAAGGCCGACGAGGCTGAGAACTATGCCACCTATTTCGACTATTCCACATCGCTGAACCGCTGTTCATCGCACAACTATCTGGCCATGCGGCGGGGAGAGGCAGAGGGGTTGCTGCGTGTAAGCATCGATGTTGACGACGACCGCACTCTGGGACGCATAATTCCGCTTTTCGTAAGGCGCAATGCCCCCGACGGGCCGGCGGCATTCATCACAGCGGCTGTCACCGACGGCTACAAACGGCTCATACGTCCGGCGATCGAAAACGAGATAGCGGCAGAAGCAAAAGTAAAGGCCGACACAGCAGCCATAGATACCTTCACAGCCAACCTGCGCCAGCTGCTGTTAGCTGCTCCGCTGGGGTCGAAGCGGATTCTGGCCGTAGACCCGGGGTTCCGCACAGGCTGCAAAGTGGTGTGTCTCGATGCCAACGGCAATCTGACCCATCACACGGTGATCTATCCCACACCACCCAGAAACGATACCGAGGGGGCGGCGCAAACCATAAAACGCCTTGTCAAGACTCACTCTATAGAGGCAATCGCCGTGGGCAACGGCACTGCGAGCCGCGAGACAGAGCGGTTTCTCAAAGCGATCGAATATCCGCATGACATCGAGATATTCGTTGTCAGCGAGAACGGAGCATCGGTATATTCAGCCTCTAAAGTTGCACGTGACGAGTTTCCTGATGAGGATGTGACCGTTCGCGGAGCTGTGTCGATCGGACGCCGGCTTATGGATCCGCTTGCGGAACTCGTAAAGATCGATCCTAAAGCGATAGGGGTAGGCCAGTATCAACACGATGTAGACCAGTCGCGGCTCAAGGGGGCTCTTGACATGACCGTAATGTCGTGTGTCAACTCGGTGGGAGTAGATGTAAACACCGCTTCACGGCAGCTTCTGGCCTATGTGTCAGGCATAGGCGACACGCTTGCTGGCAATATCGTAAGCCACCGGGCTGCAAACGGCGACTTCGGTTCACGCGATGAGTTGCGCAAGGTGGCCAGAATGGGCCCGAAAGCCTTCGAGCAATGCGCGGGGTTTCTGCGGGTGCCATGCTCGGCCAATGTGCTTGACCGCACGGCGGTGCACCCCGAGCGTTACCGCCTTGTGGAGAGGATGGCGGCCGACATGGATATGTCGGTGGCTGAGGTAGTGAACAACCCTCTGAAACTTAAAGAGATCGATCTCAGCCGTTACGTTGACGGAGAAACCGGAATGTCGACCCTCAACGATATTATAGCCGAACTTGAGAAACCTGGCCGCGACCCGCGCGAGAAGGCGGTGGCGGTTGAATTTGACGATACGATAAACGATATCGCCGACCTGCGTCCGGGAATGATTCTGCCGGGAATTGTCAACAATATAACCGACTTCGGAGCCTTTGTTGACCTTGGGGTGCACAAAAGCGGACTTATCCACATATCGCAGATGGCCGAAAGACGCGTGCAGAATCCGGGCCAGGTGGTAAGACTTCACCAGCAGGTTAAGGTCAGGGTGCTTGAGGTGGATGTGAAACGTGGCCGCATAGCACTGACTCTCAGAGGTGTGGAACAGTAGCTACAATTAACCGACATAACGATGAACAAGGCAACAATCTGTATCGGCAGCAACGCTCCAGATGCCTGCAAAAAGGTGAGCGACGCACTCGAATGGATAAAGGCGGAACTTCAGGGGAGCATAAGCCACGGGCCGTATCCCACAGAACCATTCGGTCATGGCGCCTCTGACGCGCCATACTGCAACGCGGTTGTGACCGGAACCACATGTCTGACTATCGAGAGCCTGACACGATTGTTCAAGGATTACGAGGCCGCCAACGGGCGAAAACATGGGAGCTCATTCCCCGACCGGATTGCCATCGACATCGACCTTGTGGTGTGGAACGGCACCGTTATGCGCCCCGCCGACTATAACGCGCCCTATTTCACCGAAGGGGCCCGCCATCTGCCTGACCTCTAACGAATCGATTCCGCGCATGTCCATATAACCGGCAAGCCGCCATTCCATCTGCTCTTTTATTGAGGCATGGTGTTTGCGCGCGGCACCGGTAAACACAACGCAGCGGGCGCCATCCCTTATCAAAAGCCCTCCATGCCATGCCTCAGTCAGGTCGATCACCTCACACTCAGGAAAGACCGGACGTGTCAATCGGACAAGCCCAACAGAAAACAGAAGCAGCAAAAAGGAAACGGCTGCAAAAAACAGGCGACGTGTGCGGAGCGCCCGCCAGGCCGCGATAACCGCGGCATAACATGGAACAAGCGCCCAGGGGGAGAAATATATCCGGTCAGCATATGCGCCCGGCAAACGTGACACGGCAGAAGGCACAGCAGTGAGAAACCGGCCAAAAGCATCGGTGAGTTCTGTTACCCACGCAATCTCTGATCCGCATAGCGCCGAGATAAGAGCCAGAACAGCCAGCCCCATGAAAGCCGGAAAGGCCACGGCAACGGCCATGCCGGAAAGCAGGAAATAGAACGGAAAGAGGTGAAAGTGCCAAGCAACAACAGGCGAGACTGCCACAACAGCTCCCGCCGTCATGCCCAGCCAGCCGGAAACACTCCGGAAACATCCCCTGCCGAAAGTGAGCCGCGAGGCAAACATAATGATGCCCGCAACAGCGAGAAACGACATCTGAAATCCGGGAGCGAACAGTGCCATCGGATCGAAAAGCAGAATAATAACCGCCGCACAGCAAAGCGAATTGAACGGATTATGCCCCCGGCCCGCTATCGCGGCCAACGCTACGACCGTAGCCATTACGACAGCACGAACCACCGAGGGGGATGCTCCGGTAATAACGGCATAGAGCCACAGACACACCACTACCCCGCCAAGCGCCATTTTTCGATGTCCGGCAACGCGCAGCGGGAAGAAGAGCAACGAGGCAAAGAAAGCTATAACGGCCACATGAGTGCCACTGAGAGCGAGCATGTGCGCGATTCCGGCACGCGAGAAGTCGGCGCGCAGATCCGGTGCCAGCCATGAGTCATCGCCGGTCAGAAGCGCGTCGGCCAAAGCTGCGGTTTCGCCCCTGACACCTGACCGGAACAGCGCCTCGGATATATGCCGGCGCGTCATTCTCATCCTGTGCATGAACCCTGAAGCCTCTTCGACCACCGACAGGTCGCCGCCGGGCACTCTCATTCGTGCCGATATGCCCCTGCGCTCGGCAAACTGTCGGAGAGAGAACTCTCCTTCAACAGCCTGCGGCAGATATGGAGGCTCAATAACGCCGGACACAGCGATAATATCGCCGGTCTCTACCGGTGGCTCACTGCTCATGTAATAGACAACACATCTCGCCGCAACAGTTCTGTCGGCAGAATTAAGATCAGCAACTATACGCTGGCTTTCAGGACGGACAGAAATCTCGGTGACCTTTCCCGACAATAACTCGTTCTCTCCAGTGAACAGACACGGGCGTGGAAGCGCGATCCACATGGCGATTATGCCTGAGAATGTGAATGCGCACCACAGGGCCGCATGAAAGCGCCTTAAAAGAATAGCGACAAAACTCAAAACCGCGCAAAGGGCGGCTCCGTAAAACACAAAACCTGAACACAGAAACGCAAAAACTTCGCCGGCCACAAGCCCTGCAAGCACAGGGAGCAGAGGCACCCCGGAAAGATTCACACCTCCGAGTCTCATCGGTCAGAAGCGAAAGCTTATCTGCGGGCAGTCCATATCTCCCACGACTCAAATGCCTGAAGCAACAGCATCTCCAGCCCGTTTTTGGTCACGGCGCCATGCTCCGCACACCGCTTCATAAACATGGTCACATCTGGGTTATACAGCAGATCATAGGCGAGAAAATCGCTGTTCATGAGGTGATAGGGGATGTCAGGACATTCATCGACATTGGGATACATGCCCAAAGGAGTGGTATTGACAATAACTTTGTGACTCTCCATGACCTCGGGGGTGAGATCGGCATAAGTGATCACCCCTTCGCGAGGAGTGCGCGACACAACCTGAGGTCTTATGCCGAGGTCTTCAAGCCCGCAGCACACAGCTTTGGCCGCCCCGCCCGAACCAAGCACCAGCGCGGCCTTATGGCATGGCTTGAGAAGCGGTTTTATCGAGTTGACAAACCCCACGATGTCGCTGTTGAACCCGACAAGCCGGAAATCGCTGTCGGTCTTACCCTTTATCACCTGCACCACATTCACGGCCCCGACACGCTGCGCCACCGGATCTATGTCGCTGAGATAAGGTATAATCTGCTGTTTGTAAGGGATGGTGACATTGAGACCGTCGATTTCGGGATATTCAGCCAAAACCTCCATCAGATCGCCGATGTCGGGCAGTTCAAAGTTGATGTAGCGTGCGTCTATACCTTCAGACTCGAACTTCTGATTGAAAAAGGTTTTTGAAAAGGAATGAATCAGCGGGTAACCGATCAAACCGTAGATTTTCTCTGGCTGTCCTTTCATTGTCGATGGAGATTTGTGAATGCGCAAAGTTACAAAAATCCGATTAACCTTACCACGTAAATAGCGAATATTGTGCGGAAAATTTGGATGGGAAGCAATTGTTGGATAACTTTGCACGTGAGGGGAAACCGAGACGGGAAGCAGAGCATTATGAAACCGAATTTTGCAAAACTGATATTTGCACTGGCTATGTCGCTGACGGCGGCATACGGAAACGTGGCACTGGCGCAGACTCTGGCATGCGACAACGGAACGCTGCATTGGGAGACCGACATTCAGGCCGGACTCAATTCCGACGGATGGCAGGCAGAGATAGGCTGCGCGTATTTTCCTGTGCAGTTTTTAGGGGTCAAGGCTTCTGTAGGTCTGGCAGGCGAAATCGAGGAGCTTGGATATATTATCGACTACTATGCCGACTCGCCATATTATTATGAATACCGCCCTTACACATTGCGGTTTAAATTCACACCCTCGCTGGTTTTACGTTCGCCGAAACTTATAGAATGGAAAAATCAAGGTGGCGCATTCCACATTTTCACTGAACCCGGACTCGTATTGTCGCCGGGTGCCAGAGGCAGCCATGACGCCAGAGTGTGCTGCTGGAGTGTGAAGTGTGGAGTGAATCTTCAGATCGACCGCGTGCTGCTTTACGTTGGTTACGGGGCTTCAAATTTTACACTGTACTCAGGCGATCCCGACAACTACAACGGGCTGCCGGAGCATCCGCGCCAGATAAGCCACTCTGCGTTTGTCGGCACTGCATTCAAGTTCTGAGTCGTTCGGTTATAAGACAAGGCCGCGCATCAGCTTTTTAACACTGACACGCGGCCATTTACGTATATCACAAAGAGGTTATCGCACAGCTATTTTTTCAGTGTGCCCCTCTGACGACACCAGATAGAAACCGGGCATAACCGTGAAATCGGCATTCTCACCGGCAACTTTGACTCCGACGGCCCTGCCGTCGGCAGTAAAAACCGAAACCAGGTTTCCGTTGCATCCGGCAACATGGATTTCTCCCTGCGAGGCGGTAACGGTAAACGACACTTTTGCGACCTCGGTGATCGACGAACCTTTCGGAACGCCATATACCTCAAACTCATAAATGGGTTCGCAACGTCCGAGCAGATCCGACTTGGCAACCTCTACCTTTACATAACGTGCGGTCACGGCTTCGACGTGCGCCTCCTTGTCGGTCTGATTAAGCTGACCCGACACAACCTGCCTCCAGCGGGCATCATCTGCCCCTTCCGGAAGATCGTTCATTACCGATACATTGTAGGATGCGATTGTGCCTGCATCGTAGACCTTGAAACCGGTTACATCGAAACTCTCGCCAAGGTCGAATAAAACGAAGTTGCGGTCGGGCCCGTCGGTTTTAACCTCCCATTTATATTCTGTGGCGGCATCGGTGTCGCCATCGAGTATATGCAGCGGGTTATTGAAATAGGGCGAGAAATCGGAGCAGGCCATAAGCTCTGCGCCCACGCTGAGAAGCTGCCCGCGGTCAACCTTCTCAGCCATTACACCGAACATGTCGAAACCGTAGATGCGGAGCGCGGGGTGATCTTCGGCTCCGCGTGTGGCTATGAATTTAACCCAGCGCGCCTTTACCGGAGCTATTGACACATCCTTTATGTTGACGTTGCCTACACCGGTCTGATGCACGACTTCAGTCCAGTCGTCATCACCGGTTCCGGTTGTGCTCACAAGGATTCTGTATTCAGGCACATTCTGATTGCCCTCAACCGTGCGGGCGTCGCGGAACACAAAACGGTTTATCTCATAAATGTCGGCAAGCTCAAACACAACCCAACCGGTCTCATTCTGATTTTCACACCATTTCAGACGGCGGTCGGCATCGGCAAGCAGATAGAAGGGGCCTTCGTCCATGTTTACCTTCGAGCTGTAGGAGTGCACGCGCACCTTGGGCGAAAGAATCTCAGGCATACTGACATAGCCTTCGCCATAGATCTCAAACTCGCTGACCGTGGCCTTGTCGCCATCGATCGACGACGGAGCTACCGACACCTTTACATAACGGCCAACAACAGGAGTTATTTCAACATCACCGGCAACTGGGCCGGAATAGGCGTTCTGCCACACGGAGTTGCCATAGCTGTCGGGGAGCTGGGAACTGACCTCCACGTTATAGGCGGTTATATTTCCAGAATCGTGGGCAACCAGACGGGCTATTGTTGTGGGCTGCCCGAGATCCAAAACTATGAACCTGTCGCCTTCGGCCCCTGAGAACAATTCCCACTGAAACTCATTGCCTTTGGCTCCGTCGAAAATATGACACGGATTGTTGTAAAACGGATCGGCGTTGCTTGTGCAGACAACCTTACGCCCCGCGCTGACATTGCCGCCGCGATCGGAAGCCTCGGCAAGCACACCATGAACGTCGAATCCGTAGATGCGGACAGCGTTTTCGGGGTTACCGTTGTTGTTATGTCCGCGGGTACACACAAGCTTTACGAAACGGGCCTCGACCGGCTCGTCGAGATTTACGATCTTGATATTCTTGTCGGCCTCGCCGGTGCGGTGCACCGTCTCTGACCAGTTTTCGCCGTCAACCGATGTGTATATCCAGTATTCAGGCATATTGCCGTTATAGCCCTCTACGGTTTTGGCATCGCGGATAACAAAACGGTCTACAAGATATGTATCGGCCATCTCCATTACCACCCACGGCTGTTCAGTCTGGTTGTCACACCATTTTATAAACTTTAATGCCGGGGCGAAAAGGTTAAAAGGGCCTTCATTAGGGTTTGTCTGTGAACTGTAAGAGTGAATTCTGATCTGAGGCGATTCAATCTCAGGCGATATGGCGCCGATAGCAGGAGCCGAAGGAGGAAGCTCCCCGTTTTTGCTCCATTCCGAAGGCTGTGATCCCATCACAAGCGAGAGCACACCTCCGGCGGCAATCTCCGAATGGCGCAGCCAGCAACGGTCGAGAGGCTGCCCGTTAAGTGTTGCCGACTGTATGTAGATGTTGGTCTCGGATGCTTCGGGTGCCTCGATAACGAACTTACCGCCACCGGGAAGGTTGATGCTCGCCGAGGTGAAGACCGGACTTGTGATCAGATAGACATCCTGTCCGGCATTCGGATAAAGACCCATTGCCTGAAAGGCATACCACGCCGACATCGATCCCGAATCGTCATTGCCTGGCAATCCGTCGGGGCGGGTGCTGTAACGGGTTCTTAGCACCTTCCGCGTTATCTCGGCTGTTTTATCCGGACGGTTCACATAGTTGTAGAGAACCGGCACCAGGAAACCCGGTTCGTTCGACACCTGAAACAGACCGATTGAATAATTCTGGTCAAACACCTTGTCATGAGAGAAATATGTGTCGAGACGCTCGATAAAACGGTCGGTTCCGCCGCATCGCTCTACCAGACGGCCTACATTGTGAGGCACATAGAACGACATTTCCCAGGGGAACGACTCATAGCAGACCCCTTCCCAGTCCTGACGCCACATCACATTGTAGCTGTTCTCGTCAACCCAGCTGCCATCAGCCTTTCTGGGCCATAGGAAGCCATTGAACCCGAGGCTCGAGATGTTATCGTTCCAGAGATTCTCCCAGTTGCCCGACCGGCGCAGATAGGTTTCATACATGTCGTGGCGCCCCAACCCTTTGGCCACAGTGGCAATGGCGAAGTCGCAGTAAGAATTCTCATATGTGCGTGTGCCAGAGCGCTCCACTTCATAAGGCACATATCCGAGACTGTTGTAAAGCAACGCGCCTCCACGCCCCTCCTTGCGGGCGTCCTGCGGCTCGGTCTCTGCATTTTTGAGCATAGCTTTCAGCCCGTTCTCATAGTTGATTCCACCGAGCCCTTTAACATAGGCATCGGCAATCATCACATCGGCGTTCGAACCGCCCTGCACACGCCCGTTACAGTTGCCGCTACGTCCGTCGGGCATATAGCCTTCATGATCCCAGATGTTTATGAGCGAACGAACAATGTCGGCCTGACGTGTGGGGGTAAGCAGCGTCATCAGCGGATGGGTTGCACGGAAAGTGTCCCATATGGCATAATAGTCGTCATAGTACGGCTCTCCCGACTGCCACAGCGGATTTTCGCCCGTGCGGTCTACAGGCTGAAGATAAGCATGATGCAACGAGCTGTAGAATATTGTCTTATAGTCATCGTCACCCTCTGTGTCAACTGTGTCGAGAATCTCCCGCCATCTGTCTATTCCAGCCATCCTTATCTCGTCGAAATCCATCGAACCGGTTTCTTCGAGATTGCGGCGGGCCTGCTCTGTGCTGATATATGAGATACCGACCTTTACATTGATTTTCTGCCCCTGCGTGGTCGTATAGGTGAAGCATGCCCCGGTTTTCTCACTCCCTTGCGCCGTGGCCTCGTCACCATCGACAGTGCCGTTCCCTTTCAGAAGAATGACCCCGTTCGACGGCGTGTCGGTAACAGCATAGAAATAGACCGTGTACGGATCGCCCATGTTCCATCCGCCGCGCACGGTCGAGAAGCCCTCCACCTCTGTATCAGAAACCACTTTCACCCCCGATGCCACCAGCTGCTGGCTCTCTCCGTAGCCTACTTTCAGATGGCTTCCGGCATCGAAAAGAATCTTTGAGCGGTCGGAGGCCGGAAATGTGTACTCATGCACTCCGGCTCTGGCTGTGGCCGTAAGGCGCACGTCAATATCATATCGTGTAAGGCTCACCGAATAGCGGTTGAGTTCGAACTTTTCATTGGAGCGGTCAGAGCCATAGTCGTTGAAGTCAAGATCGCCTGTAAGCGGCAGCAGCAGTATATTGCCATATTTCGGCCCTCCGCCTGTGCCGCTTACATGGGTATGGCTGAATCCTCGGATACGGCCTCCGGAACTCCACCCCTGATTTGAACCGAGGTCGCCACAATCGGCTCCGAGCTTAACCATACCGAAAGGCACGCACACTCCCGGAAACACATTACCCTCACCCTGGGCGCCAAGATCAGGTTTCACGTATTCCCAGTTTTCACGATCAGACGCATAAGCGCATGTCAGACCCGCCGCACACATCAGCAGACCCAGCATTTTAGTTCGATTGTTCATTTTCTGATTTTAACGATTGGTTATATTAGTTTTTGGTATTAGCCGGTTACATCCCCCTCTGCTTTATATAGACAAAAAAATCAGGCTTTACCCTTATAGACCTTGCTGATTATGTTCAGAAAAAGCGTTGACAGGTGCTGTTTATCTATTTTTCGGGGAAATCCCTCCGAAAGACGTGTCAGTTAAAAATATAATTGTTAACTTTGTTGGGTAGAGACATAATCTTTAGGAATTAATCAGATGAAATATATCGG